>NZ_JBLFFN010000009.1:0-207385 GCF_051400855.1 Variovorax stachyos
GGCGCCGATGACGACCACAAGGCCGAGTGGCCGGCATACTCGCAAGTCAAAAGCCGTTTGCACACAACCTCGGCCGAAGGCAGTCTATCCGCTGATCGGTCGACCAGGCGGCGCGGCCCTTGGAAGGCACGAGGCCTCGCTGCTCCATAGCATCCAAACAGTTCATGGCTCCAGTGGGCAGCCGCGGGTGGCTGCGGCCTCGTTGGAGGGATGGTCAGCGCCGTCCTTTTGAGAAGGAGTGCATCATGGAATCGCACATCAGTACCAGTGGGCCATGGAACAAAGGAAAGCTGATTGGCCAGAAGGCCCCGCTCAAAGCGAAGGAAGTTTGGTCCATACGTACGCACTTGCAGATGGCGAAGCGCATTCGGGACCTTGCATTGTTTAATCTAGGGTTCGACAGCAAGCTGCGCGGCTGTGACCTCGTCGCTTTGCGCGTTCGGGACGTTTGCCACGGCGATCGGGTTTCCAATCGTGCGATGGTCATGCAGCGGAAGACCCAAAGACCGGTTCAGTTCGAGATCACGCAGACGACCAGGGAATCCGTCGAGGCATGGATCCAGCGCGCTCACTTGCGATCCGATGACTTCATCTTTCCTAGCCGAGTAGGCGCATCACCGCATATCGGCACGCGGCAGTACGCCAGGATCGTGCATGGGTGGGTTGAAGGCATTGGCCTGGACCCGTCTGCCTATGGGACGCACTCGATGCGCCGCACGAAGGCGTCCATGATCTACAAGAAGACGAAGAACTTGAGAGCAGTCCAGATCCTGTTGGGTCACAACAAGCTTGAAAGCACCGTGAGATACCTTGGCATCGAAGTTGACGACGCCTTAGACATCGCGGAACAGCTGGACGTGTAAGTTCAGTGGCGGCGGCGCGCGGCGCGCCGCCCATCAACAGGGCCTCGGCCGTAGGATCGGACGGTAAATGGCGCTAGGAAGACGCCCCCTGAACGGCTGCTGGGCGGCGTTTGCACGCCGACTGGTGACAGACCTTTTCATGGTTCCTAATCCGCCTGGCGGTTGACCCGGAGCTACATCCTTTCAGTGGACGACTTCCCCGGTGCTCGCAGGATTGACCTGGTATTCGAAGCCTGCCTAGGGGAACTTCGAGGCCTATCTCCGCCAGCCGTCGGCATCCGCGTCACGAGCGGCTGTTCATGCGCCCCGGCATGACCGACAGCAATCAGTCTAAAACGGTTGTAGCGGTTGCCTGCGGGCGACCGACGGAATTCTGTTGCATGAGAACAGCAAGAGCGCGGCCTCAGTCCGCAGTTCGCCGTGGCTCGCGTCTCCTCGCGTGAACGGGTCCGGGCTTCAGCCGCCCTGGACGCCGCGCGGCACCCACCCGAATGCGCCCCGCATCCATCCTGCTGCCAGAGGGCATCCCAGACGCAGAACGGATGTACTTCCGCAAACGTTTGGGCTCGCGACCAGCCCTATGCGAATCGGGTTCTATTCGAACGAGAAACTCAAGAATCTCTGCGTAAGAAGCGTCTTCTATTCAAACGATCCACATGACAGCGTCACCCCGCCCAATCACTCCACCGTCACGCTCTTCGCCAGATTGCGCGGCTTGTCCACATCCGTCCCCCGCGCACACGCGGTGTGATACGCCAGCAACTGCAGCGGCACCACGTGCAGCATCGGCGACAGCGTCCCGTAGTGCTCGGGCATCCGGATCACGTGCAGGTCCTCGCCGCGCTCGATGTGCGTGTCACCGTCGGCCAGCACGTAGAGCACGCCGCCGCGCGCGCGCACTTCCTGCAGGTTGCTCTTGAGCTTTTCCAGCAGCGCATCGTTGGGCGCCACGGCCACGACCGGCATCTCGCTCGTGACCAGCGCGAGCGGCCCATGCTTGAGCTCGCCGGCGGCGTAGGCCTCGGCATGGATGTAGGTGACTTCCTTGAGCTTGAGCGCACCCTCCAGCGCGATCGGGTAGTGCAGGCCGCGGCCCAGGAAGAGCGCGTTTTCCTTGCGCGCGAAGTCCTCGGCCCAACCCATGATCTGCGGCTCCAGCGCCAGCACGGACTGCAGCGCAACCGGCAGGTGCCGCATCTCCTTGAGGTAGCGCGCTTCGTCCGCTTCGCTCAGGCGCTCCTTGGACTGGGCCAGAGCCAGCGTGAGCAGGAACAGGCCCGCGAGCTGCGTGGTGAAGGCCTTGGTGGAAGCCACGCCGATCTCGACGCCGGCGCGCGTGATGTAGGCCAGCTTGCATTCGCGCACCATCGCGCTGGTCGCGACGTTGCAGATGGTCAGCGTCTGCTCCATGCCCAATGAACGCGCATGCTTGAGCGCGGCCAGCGTGTCGGCGGTTTCGCCCGACTGGCTGATGGTCACGACCAGGGTCTTCGGATCGGGCACGGAGTCGCGGTAGCGGTACTCGCTCGCGATCTCGACCTGGGTCGGGATCTTCGCGATGCTCTCGAGCCAGTACTTGGCGGTGCAACCGCTGTAGTAGCTGGTGCCGCAGGCCAGGATGAGCACCTTGTCGATTTCCTTGAACACGCGCCAGGCCGCAGCGCCCGGCGTGCCGTCCTGGCCCACGCCGTCGAAGAGCTCGGGCACGATGCCCTCGATGCCCTCCAGCGTGTCGGCGATGGCACGCGGCTGCTCGAAGATCTCCTTCTGCATGTAGTGACGGTACGGGCCCAGTTCGGCGGCGCCGCTGTGGGCGAGCACGGTGCGCACCCGCCGGGTCACGGGCTTGTGGGCGCGATCGACGATCCAGTAGCGGCCGGGCTGGATGTCGACCAGGTCGCCCTCTTCGAGGTAGACGATCTGGTCGGTGACACCCGCCAGCGCCATCGCGTCGCTTGCGAGAAAGTTCTCGCCGCCTTCCTGGCCGACGCCGAGGATCAGCGGCGAGCCGGCACGCGCGCCCACGACCCGGTGCGGCTCGTCGCGGCAGATCGCCGCAATCGCGTAGGCGCCCTGCAGTTGCAGCACGCTGGCTCTCAGCGCCTCGAACAGGTCACCGTCGTAGTGGCTGTCGATCAGGTGGGCGATGACCTCGGTATCGGTCTGGCTCGCGAACACATAGCCCTTGGCCTGCAGCTTCGCGCGCAGCATCTCGTGGTTCTCGATGATGCCGTTGTGCACCAGCGCCACGCGGCTGGGACGGGCAGTCTCGGCGGCCTCCCCGGGCCCATGGCTGAAGTGCGGATGTGCGTTGTGCACCACCGGTGCGCCGTGGGTGGCCCAGCGCGTGTGGGCGATGCCCGTGCTGCCTTCGATGCGATCGTCGCGCACCTGCGCCAGGAGGTCGGCCACACGGGCGGTGGTGCGGGCACGCGCAAGGCCGCCCGCATGCACGGCCACGCCGCAGGAGTCGTAGCCGCGGTATTCGAGGCGCTGCAGCCCCTGGACGAGGATCGGAACGATGTTGCGGTCAGAGACGGCGCCGACGATGCCACACATGGAGAGCTCCTGAATTGGAAGTTCGAGGATGGTAGTCAGGGCGCTCTGAAATTTCTCTTCAAACTTGCGCCAATCAAGATTTTGAATTTCACCTTTTCCGAGCATGGCAATAAAATTTCACTAAACTTTGATACATGAAATCTATTGCCATCGATTCGATGGACTGGCAACTGCTCGATGCACTTCAGCAGGACTCGTCCCAGAGCAACCAGTCGCTGGCGGAGCGCTTCGGCCTTTCTGCGGCCACTTGCCTGCGGCGCGTTCGCCGGTTGCGCGAGGCGGGCTGGATCGTGCGCGAGGCCGCAGTCCTCGACCCCGAGCGGGTGGGTGCGCTGCTCACGGCGGTGATCGAGGTTTCGCTGGACCGCCAGGACGCCTCCGCCCTGGAGGCATTCGAGGTGCGGGTGGTCGCCGACGAAGCGGTGCAGCAGTGCTACCGCGTCTCGCCCGGCCCCGATTTCGTGCTGATCGCCACCGTGCGCGACATGCCCGGCTACCAGGCGCTTGCGCAGCGCCTCTTCACCACCGACGCCAATGTGCGCAACGTCAAGGCCTTCTTCAGCGTCAAGCGCGCGAAGTTCGATCCGCGCGTGCCCTTGCCTACTCCTTCGGGGTCTTCTGCGGTCGCTTCCAGTTCGCGAAGCTGACCTGCCGCCCCCGGGAGATGGTGAGCACGCCCGGCTCGGTGCTCTTCGTCACGGTCGAGCCGCCGCCCACCGTGCCGCCGGCGCCGATGGTGACCGGCGCCACCAGCACGCAGTTGCTGCCCACGTGGACGTCGTCGCCGATCACCGTGCGGTGCTTGTTGGCGCCGTCATAGTTGGCCGTGATGCTGCCGGCCCCGTAGTTGACGCGCGCGCCCACGCTGGCATCGCCCAGGTAGGCCAGGTGGTTGGCCTTGGCGCCGTCGGCCAGCGTGGAGTTCTTGACCTCGACGAAGTTGCCGATGTGCACCTCGGCACCCAGGCGGGCGCCGGGCCGCAGCCGCGCGAAAGGGCCGACCCGCGAGCCTCCGCCCACCGTCACGCCGGCTCTCTCGCCGTCGATGTGGGTAAAGGGATGGATCACCGCGCCGGTCTCGATGCGCGCATTGGCGATCACGCAGTTGGCCCCGACGCGCACGCCGGCGCCCAGCGAAACCGCACCCTCGAAGACGCAGTTGACGTCGATCTCGACGTCCGCCTCGCAGGCCAGGGTGCCGCGCACGTCGATGCGCGCCGGGTCGGCCAGCCGCACGCCCTGCGCCATCAGCGCATCGGCCTGGCGCCGCTGGTAGGCGCGCTCGAGCGCGGCCAGCTGGGCCGGCGTGTTGACGCCGGCGACCTCCAGCGGGTCGTCGATGCGGTGCGCCAGCACGGGCACGCCGTCGATGGTGGCGAAACCCACCACGTCGGTCAGGTAGTACTCGCCCTGGGCGTTCCTGTTGTCGAGCCGCGCCAGCCAGGGCTTGAGCAGTTGCGCCGGCACGGCCATCACGCCGCTGTAGATCTCGCGAATGGCGCGCTGCGCCTCGCTGGCGTCCTTCTCCTCCACGATCGCCTGCACCTCGCCTTCGCCTTCGGCGGCGGGCGCACGCACGATGCGCCCGTAGCCGGTCGGGTCCTCGACCCGGATGGTGAGCAGCGCGAGGCGGCGCCCGGCGCTCTGGGCGATCAGCGCGCGCAGGGTGGCGTCGCCGATCAAGGGCACGTCGCCCGAAAGCACCACCACCGTGCCGTCGTCGGGCAGGAGCGGCGCGGCTTGTTGCATCGCGTGGCCGGTGCCCAGTTGCGGCACCTGGCGTGCGAATTGCGGCAACCCGCCCGCCGCGCCGTCGCCGAGCGCGGCCTCGACATCGGTCGCACCATGGCCGGTGACCACCACGACCTTGCGAGCGCCGATGCGGGTGGCCGTGTCCACGACGTGCGCCACCAGCGCGCGACCGCCTAAACGATGCAACACTTTGGGCAGGCTGCTTTTCATGCGCGTGCCCTTGCCGGCCGCCATGATGACGACATCGACCGGTTCCCGGTTGTCCTGCGGAGTCTTGTTCATGCCACTTTCTCGAATACGTTGGGTCTGGCTGGCGCGAATTATCGGCGTGCTGCTCGCCGCCGCCACGCTGGCCGCCTGCAGCACCCTCAAGCTGGCCTACAACAACCTGCCGGAGCTGGGCTACTGGTGGCTGAACGGGTACCTCGACTTCGACAGCGCGCATACGCCGCGAGTGCGCGACGAGCTCGCCGAGCTGCTCGCCTGGCACCGCCGCCACGAGCTGCCCCGGCTGGTCGAGTTGGTGCGCCGGGCGCAGGCGCTGGCGCCGGAGGATGTGACGCCCGAGCAGGCCTGCGAGTTCGCCGATCAGATCCGCGATCGCCTGGTGGCGGTGGCGGTGCAGGCCGAGGGCCCCGGCACCGGCCTGGCGCTGAGCCTGGGCGAAGCCCAGCTGCAGCAACTGGAGCGCAAGTACGCGAAGAACAACGCCGAGTACCGCAAGGAATGGCTCGAACGCGGCCCGGCGCGCTGGCAGGAGAAGCGCTACGAGCGGCTCCTCGAGCGCTACGAGGACTTCTACGGCCGGCTCGAGCCGGCGCAGCGCGACATGCTGAAGCAGCAGGTGGCGCAGTCCGCCTTCGATCCGCATGCCTTCGACGCCCAGCGCCGCCGGAACCAGCAGGAGGTGCTGGGGCTGCTGCGCCGCTTCCAGGCCGAGCGGACGCCTCCGGCCGAAGCGCGCGCAGCCATCCATGCCTACGTGCTTCGCGTCGCCGACCCGCCGCCGGGACCGTGGCGCGATCGGCAGCAGGCGCTTCAGCAGGAGGGTTGCCGCAACCTGGCCGCCCTGCACAAGAGCACCAGCGCGGCCCAGCGTGAGCAGGCCGTCGGCCGGCTGCAGGCCTACGAGCGCGATCTGGTCGAATTGCTCGCCGCGCACTGAGCCGGTCGTCGCGCCCGCATGTAGAACACTTCTTTACACTCAGCCGCTACCGCTTCAACACGCTCCATGAACATCACGCTCTGCACGCTCTTCGAAAAAAACTACCACTTCGGCGTGGCGGCGCTGGCGAACTCGCTGATCGCGGCGGGCTACGAAGGCGAGCTGTGGGTGGGCTACCGCGGCGCCCTGCCCGGCTGGATCGTCGACGCGCCGGCCTTCGACCGCGCCACCGGCCGGCTGCAGGTCACGCCCGGGCTGACGCTGTGCATGCTGGAGCTCGACACGCCGCTGCACTTCACCTACTACAAGCCCACCTTCATCCGCGAGATGCTCGAAAAGCACGCTCCGCAGGCTGACATCTGCGCCTATATCGACCCGGATATCGTGGTGAAGTGCGACTGGCCGTCACTCGCAGGCTGGTTCACCGAAGACGGCATCTCGCTGGCAGAGGACGTCAACTGGTGCTTCCCGGCGCGGCATCCCAAGCGCCTGCTGTGGGCCCGCTTTTTCGCGCCGCACGGCGCCGCGCCGCGGCGCGGGCTGGACCGCTACTACAACGCCGGCTTCATCGCGGTCTCACGCGCGCACTTCGAGTTCCTGGACCTGTGGCGCCGGCTGTGCGACCTGGTGGTGGATTACAACGAGGGCGCCAAGCAGCTCAAGGCAGGCGGCTCGGCCGCGCTCTTCCATTCGACGGACCAGGATGCGCTGAACTTCGCGCTGACGGTGTGCGAAGCGCCCCTGAACACCGCGGGCCCCGAGGCGATGGACTTCGCGCCCGGCGGCTACTACCTCTCGCACGCCATCGGCTCGATCAAGCCCTGGCACGGCGGCTTCATCGGCCAGGCGCTGCGCGGGCGGCCGCCGTCGCTCGCGAGCAAATGGTACTGGCGCTATGCCAATGCGCCGATTCGCGTGTACTCCGATGGTGAGCTGCGCAAGAGCCAGCTGGCCTTGAAGATCGCGGCGGCGATCGGGCGGGTCTACAAGCGCGCCTGAGGATCGTCCGCTGGGGGTTTGTCCTTGCGCCACGCCAGCCAGCGCACCGCCAGCAGCGCGTACTGGTAGCCGAAGTTGGCCAGGCTGGTGGCAATGCCGAACCACAGCACCGAGCGCAGGTCGCTCACGCCCACCAGCCACAGGTACAGCACCTGGGTGATCAGCGTCACTGCAATGCTGTAGGTCTGACCCGCCGTCGCGCCGCGAACCGAGAGCGTGCGAAAGGCAAAGCCGGATGCATTCATCACGATGGATGCCAGGAAGACCATCCACACCAGCGGCGTCATGCTCTCGTACTGCTTGCCCAGCAGCAGGATCCAGTAGTGCGGAAAGGCGACGGAGGTCAGCAGCACGGCCGCGCCCATGGCGAAGTAGGCCAGATGGGCCTGCGCCACGATGGTGCCCAGGCGCGGGCCCATCGGCGCACGCGCGATCGCGGGGAACAGCAGCACGTTGGTCACGCGGTCCACCACCATCAGCACCATGGCGAGCCGGCCGAAGGCACCGACTTCGGCGAGCATGCTGGAAGTGCCGAACAGCGACACCAGGAACACGGTGATCACGCCCTGCACCTGGTAGAACACGCCCGGCAGCACCAGCGGCTTGGCGATGCGGAGGATTTCGCCATCCACCTTTTTCGAGTCGCCGGCGTCCAGGTCCGCGTCGGGCACCTGCTGCGTGCGGAAGGCCTTGCGATAGAGCAGCACGCTGACGAAGCTGGCGGCGGCGGTTGCAGCCACGATGCCGACCATCGACCAGGAGGTGATCGGCAAGAGCAGCACCGCGCCCACGAATGCGATGCGCACGCTGTGCGAGGCGAAGGCGATGCGGTTCAGGGTGTTGATCTGGCTGAGGATGAGCAGCACCGTGTTGGCGTAGTGCTCACGAAGCGTGAGCAGGACCACCGACACCATCAGCAGCGACGCGACCAGATAGGCGGCGCCGGACCAGCTGTGCTGCTGCGAGCTGTAGTACCAATAGGGCCCGACCAGCGCCAGTCCCAACGCCAGCAGCACCCAGCGCTTGCGGAAGACCTGGTGGCACACGCCCACCACCCAGGGCCGCTCGTTCGCGCGCTGCCCCACGATGGGCATGCAGCAGTGTGCCAACCCCAGGTCGGTCACCCCCAGGATCAGGGTCATGCAGGCCACCAGGAAGGTGTACGCCGCATACTGGTCCTTGGGCAGCACGTTGACGATGAGCAGGCCGGCGATGCCGCCGATGGCCACGCCGAAGGTTTCGACGCTGCCGACCATGGCGATCTGGCGCAGACGGGGCAGGAGCTTCACGGATGAGCGGGCGACGGTCAATGGAGTTGGCCGGCGGCTGCCGGTTCGAGGCTTCGTCCACGAAGCGGACAGGGCCTCTACGATACGCGATGGCGTTGTGGGGGCGGCGCCTGCGGCGTTGAAAGTGGGCGCGCCGGCGCGGAATGAACGACCACTGCGGATTCGTTCACACCTGCTCAGATCAGCGGCGTGGGCTGCAGCGGCCGGTCGAAGTAGTCGCCCAGGGTCTCCAGCGCATGCGGCTCGAGGATGCGCAGCCACCCCGCATCGAGCTTGTACAGCCGCAACTGCTGCAGCCGCCTCAAGGTCTTGTTGGTGTGCACCAGCGACAGGCCCAGCGCATCGGCGATGTGCTGCTGGTTGAAAGGGAACTGCACCCACCCGTCGCGCGCCATGCCGAGGCGCTCGGCGCGTCGGTAGAGATGCATCAGCAGCATCGCGACCCGCTCGGCCGCATTGCGGCGGCCGGCGGTCACGAGGTTGTCGTCCACGATCTTCTCCTCGCGCGCCGCCAGCCACGTGATGTGGTAGCCGAGCTTGGGCTGGGCATGGAACAGCTCCCACAAGCGGTCGCGGGCGAAGCAGCAGACCGTGACATCAGTCACCGCCTCGACACCGTGCGTGTGGCTTTCGGCGAACTCGTCCTGAAGCCCGACGAAGTCCCCCGGGAGCAGAAAGCCCAGGATCTGCCGGCGACCGTCGCTCAGTGTCTTGAAGCGGAAGGCCCAGCCGGAGTAGATCGTGTAGAGCAGGGGACTGGGGCGGTCCTCCTCGATCAGCGGCCGGCCGGCCTCGATGACGCGCGTGCCGGTACGGAACGATTCGATGAGGCGCAATTCCTCGATCGTGACGGGCAGGAAGGCGGGGTTGGAGCGCAGCAGGCAACGGTCGCAAGGGTTCTGACCTGTAGGCGGATGACTGAGCGCTGGATAGTCGAAAGTCACCTTCGGACTATAGGCGAGCGGTCTATGTCTTTTCACATTTCGCTCGCGGAGGGGCCCTCCTACACTGCGGGCGTCCTGAACCCGCTCAACGAATGACAGAACTCCACGAGATCCTCTATTGCAGCCTGCTGGCACCGGACCAGCCCACCGACGTGGTGGCCCAGATCGTGGCCGAGGCACGTGCGCGCAACGCGAAGGAGGGGATCACGGGCCTGCTGGTCTTCGACGGCATGCGCTTCTGCCAGCACTTCGAAGGTCCGCGCCGCAACGTGCTGCGCCTGATGGAGCGGCTCGAAACCGACTCCAGGCACGTGCAGATGCGGGTGGTGTATGAGGGCGAACTCTTGCAGCGCCGCTACCGCGCCTTCGACCTGGGCCTCGCCCAGGTCGAAGACAGCGAGGAAATCGCGGCCGTCCAGCAGTTCGACGGGCTGGAGGCGCTCGAGCGCTTTCTGGCGCTGCGCCCGCGGCTGGACATTTAGAACCGAGGACCGGATCAGGCCCGCTCGGACGAGGAAGCCAGGTCCCAGCTGTAGGTGGCGCCCTGGCCGTCCCACGGCTCCATCACGATGCGCTCGCCGGCCTCGACCCGCAGCGTTTCGCCCGGTGCCAGCACCAAGTCCTCGCTGCCCCATTGGTCGGTGGCGTCGCGCGTGACCCAGACACGCCCCTGCCGGATGCGCAGGATGCTCGCCCCGGATGCCTTGAGACTGGTCGCCTCGCCCGCGCCCAGCTGCCACGCACCGCGGCGAACAGCCGGCGGAACGGCGGCCGGACGGGTGGCCAGGGCCGGGGACGACGGGAACGTGGAGGTGGTGCAGGCGGCGGACATACGAGGCTCCTAGAAGAGGGGTTTCTCCGTCAGCGCAATGGCGCGCTTCGGGAATGAATGATCGGCCCTGGTTCGTTCGCGGTCCAATGAAAACGCGGTACCCTAATGATTCCGCTTTCGCATCAATGCGCGAACCTCGAAGTCATGTCCATGCAGCATTCCCAGACCCACCTGCGCTCCCGCCCCATCTCCGCAGGCCACCTGCGGGCCTTCGAGGCAGTCGCCCGCCACCTGAACTTTCGGGCGGCCGCCGAGGAGATGGCGCTGACCCAGTCCGCCGTCAGCCGGCAGATCCAATCGCTGGAGGAAGAGGTGGGCGTGGGCCTGTTCCTGCGCCATACGCGCGCCGTGGAGCTCACCAGCGCCGGCGCTCAACTGCTGCTGGCGGTGCAGCAGGCGTTGCCGCGCATCGACGGCGCGGTGCGCCAGATCCGGCAGAACGCGGGGCGCAAGAGCGTCTCGCTCACCACCTTCGCCTCCTTTGCCTCGATGTGGCTGATCCCGCGCCTGGAAGCCTTCCAGCGCGACAACCCCGAGATCGACATCCGCATCGACGCCAGCGATTCCGCGCTGGACCTGGACCTCGCGGACATCGACATCGCCCTGCGCTACGGCCCCGGCGAGAACATGCCGGCCGGCTCGATACGCCTGTTCGGCGAAAACCTCACGCCGGTGGCCAGCCCCTGGCTGATCAAGAGCAACCCGCCGATCAAGACGCCCGCCGACATCGCGCGCTTCGCCCTGATCGAGGCCGGCGACGCGCACCGCACGCACCTCGAATGGCTGACCTGGCGGCGCTGGTTCGAGGTGAACGACCTGCAACGCGCGCAACCCAAGCGCTGGCTCTACTTCAATTACGCATACCAGATGGTGCAGGCCGCCCTCACCGGCCAGGGCGTGGTGCTGGCGCGCAGCTCGCTGATCGCCGAGAGCCTGGCCAACGGCGACCTGGTGGAGGTGCTGCCGCAGCACCGCATGGATTCACCCATGGCCTACTGGCTGATCGTCGGCCCGCGCAGCGCGCACCGGCCGGAGATCCAGGCCTTTCGCGACTGGCTGGAGGCGCAGGCGGCCACCACGCGGGAGACCATCGGGGAAGTGCCGGACCCCGATACCGTGGATCAGTTGGACTGAATGGGGGCCGGGATCGGGAAATTCACCCTACCGGCCACACCACCCCGTTGTCGTTCAGGATGGCATCGAGCGGCAAGTCATGCGGCTCCGGCTCGAAGTCCTCGAGAAAGCCGTTGGTGAAGCCCAGCCCGACCGTGAAGGGCCGTGGCTCCAGCGCCGCCAGGGTCCGGTCGTAGAAGCCGCCGCCGTAACCGAGCCGGTAACCGCCGGCGCTGTAGCCGACGCAAGGCACGAAGAGCAGCGTGGGCACGATCAGCTCGGTGTCCTTGGGCTTCGGGATGCCGAAGGCGTCCTCTTCCATCGGGCAGCCGGGGTGCCAGGCGTGGAAGGTCAAGGTCTTGTGCACCTTGTTCATGACCGGCAGGCCGATGCGGCGGCGCTGCGGCTCCCCCTGCAACTCGCCGTCTTCCTTCCAGCGGTGCAGCGCGGGCAGCGGATCGAACTCGCCCTTGATCGGCCAATAGGCGCCGATCACCGTGTCGGGCCGGCCCACCAGCCAGATGCGCATCACGCGCTGCAGCAGGTCGGCGCGCGCCTGGCGGTCGGGCATGGCAAGCCGTTGCGCAACCAGTGCGGAACGCAGCTGTTGCTTGAGAAAGTTGGCAGTTGCCGAGGTGTCGGCACCCTTTGACTTGTCCATAATGCCCCGATGCAGTTCGTAAGCATTTTGTCACCTGTGCGCAGTCGTCCTCGCGCTCCCTTTCCCACCCTCCTTCTTTCGCTCGCAATCGCTGCCACGGCATGGCTGCAGCCGGCACGCGCACAGAACGGAAGCGACGACGTGATCGTCCAGATGAAACAGGCCGCTCAGCGCGGCGACAAGGCGCGCCTGTCCGCCCTGTTGCCGCAGGCCCGCGGCCACCTGCTCGAGCCGTGGGCGGCCTACTGGGAGCTCAAGGCGCGCCTCGGTGAAGCCAGCCCGTCGGAGGTGCAGGATTTCCTCTCGCGCTACGCTGGCACCTACCAGGAGGACCGCCTGCGCAACGACTGGCTCATCCTGCTCGGCCAGCGTCGCGACTGGGACGGCTTCGCCGCGCTGCACCCGGCCTACCGCATGAACGACGATGCCCAGGTGCGCTGCTACGCCGTGCTCGTCGACGCGCTGCGCTCCGGCACCCCGACCGCCGAACAGGCTGCCGAGGTGCGCCGCAACTGGCTGGGCCAGCGCGAGCTCGACGACGGCTGCCTGGCCGCGGCCGACCGCATGATCTCGGCACGCATGATGTCGCCCAACGACGCCTGGAAGAAGGCGCGGCTCTCGATCGAGACGAACCGCCCGCAGGCCGCGCGCGCCGCGGTGCTGCTGGCCTCGCCCGATGCAGTCCCGCACTTCGACGAGCTCAACGCGAGCATGGCGAAGTTCCTGGCCGGCCGCGGCGTCGCCCCCGGCAAGGCGCGGCGCGAGCTCGTGGTGCTCGCGCTGATCAAGATGACCATCGCCGACCCCGACATGGCGGCCTCGCAGCTCGAAGGCAAGTGGAGCGTGATGCTCTCGCCCGAGGAACGCAATTGGGTGTGGGGCGCGATCGGCCGCCAGTACGCAGCGAAGCTCTCCCCTGCCGCCGGCGGTGCCTTCACCAACGTCACGAAGAACGCCGACCTGTCCGACGACATGCTCGCCTGGAAGGCCCGCGCCGCCCTGCGCAGCGGCAACTGGAAGGAAGTGCGCGCTGCAATTGCAGGCATGAGCGAATCGACCCAGGAAGACCCGACCTGGGTGTACTGGAAGGCGCGCGCCCTGCAGGCGCAGGGTGGCGACGACCGCCGGGCCGAGGCGCGCACGCTGTACGAGAGCATTGCCGGCACCCGCGGCTTCTACGAGCTGCTGGCGCTCGAGGAACTGGGCCAGCGCGCCAGCGTGCCGACCCGCCCCGCACCGCTCACGCCCGAGGAGAAGGCGGCAGCGCGCAGCAACCCCGCGCTCGCCCGTGCGCTCTACGCGATCGAGATCGGCCTTCGTCCCGAAGGCGTGCGCGAGTGGAACTACGCGACCAACCTGCACGACAAGGGCGGCATGGGCGACCGCGAACTGCTCGCCGCCGCCGACCTCGCCTGCCAGCGCGAAATCTGGGACCGCTGCATCAACACCAGCGAGCGCACCAAGGGCATGATCGACGTCGAGCAGCGCTATCCCATGCCCTTCCGCGAAACAGTCACCGCCAAGAGCGCGGAGATCGGCCTCGACCCGGCCTACGTCTACGGCCTGATCCGCCAGGAGAGCCGCTTCATCATGGACGCGCGCTCCGGCGTCGGCGCCTCCGGCCTGATGCAGGTGATGCCCGCCACCGCGCGCTGGACCGCCCGCAAGATCGGCCTCTCCGGCTTCACGCCCGGCCAGATCAACGACCGCGACACCAACATCACCATCGGCACCAACTACCTCAAGCTCGCGCTCGACGACTTCGACGGATCCATGGCATTGGCCGCCGCCGCCTACAACGCCGGTCCGGGCCGGCCGCGCAACTGGCGCAACGGCCCGGTGATGGAGGCCGCGATCTGGGCCGAGAACGTGCCCTTCAACGAAACCCGCGACTACGTCAAGAAGGTGCTGGCCAACACCACCAACTACGCGGCCCTGATCACCGGCCGGCCGCAATCGCTCAAGGAACGCCTCGGCACCGTGGGCCCGCGCGACGCCGCCGAGCCCGAGCCCAACAAGGACCTGCCCTGATGGCTTGGTGGGACGACGTCGCAGCCACGGTCGCGGCCGAGTTCTCGGACGTGGGCGAGGTCGCCCAGCTCACCCGCATCATGGTGCGCCTGGTGCTTGCCTCGGTGCTGGGCTTCGCGCTCGGCTTCGAGCGCGAGCAGCAGGGCAAGGCGGCTGGCGTGCGCACCCACATGCTGGTGGCCATCGGCTCGGCGCTGTTCGTGCTCGTCCCGCAGCAGGCCGGCATCGAGCCGGCCGACATGAGCCGCGTGATCCAGGGCCTGGTGGCCGGCGTCGGCTTCCTCTGTGCCGGCACCATCCTCAAGCAGGGCCGCGACGAGCAGCATGTGCAGGGCCTCACCACCGCCGCCGGCCTCTGGATGACGGCTGCGATCGGCATGGCCTGCGGCCTCGGCCGCGAGGTGACGGCGGTGCTCAGTGCCCTGCTGGCGCTGGCTGTGCTCTCGCTGGTGCCGCATGTGGTGAAGGCCGTAGAACGCGTGGTCGGACCGCCATCGAACGGCAACGGCAAGCGCGTGATCCTCCCGCCGGGCAGCGATGTCGACGGCGACGACACGAACAAGCGCTGAGCATCAATCCCGCGCGCCTTCGGCATCAATCGCGCGGCGGCCGGGCGCTAGCATCGAAGGCTTTTCCTTCAAGACCCCCGGAGATCCCGATGCTCAAGCTCTATATCGGCAACAAGAATTACTCGTCCTGGTCGATGCGCCCCTGGGTGCTGATGAAGCAAGCCGGCATCGCCTTCGAGGAAGTGATGGTGCCCTTCGATTCCCTCGATGCCGACTCGCACTTCAAGAAGACGATCCAGGCCCTCAACCCGGCCGGCCGCGTGCCCGTGCTGGTCGACGGCGAAATCGTCGTCTACGACACGCTCGCGATCTGCGAGTACCTCGCCGAGAACCACCCCGACAAGGCCCTCTGGCCGCGCGACAAGGCCCGCCGCGCGCATGCGCGCAGCGTCTGCGCCGAGATGCATGCGGGCTTCACCGCGCTGCGCACCCACTGCGGCATGAACATCGAGGCCGACCTGCGCCTGCAGGGCAAGATCATCCTGCGCGACCAGCCGCAGGTGCGCGCCGACCTCGCGCGCATCGTGCAGATGTGGAGCGGCCTGCTGGAGGCGCACGGCGGCCCGATGCTGTTCGGCGAGTTCGGCATCGCGGATGCTTACTTCGCACCCGTCGGCGTACGCATCAAGACCTTCGGCCTGCCGGTGCCCGCCGTGATCGCGGCCTACATCGAGCGCGTGCAGCAATTGCCGGGCGTCAAGGCGTGGATCGACGAGGCGCTGGTCGAGAAGCGCTTCGTGGTCGTCGACGAGCCTTACCGCATCGAGAGCTGAGGGATACGGGCGCCGCGCCTAAACTGAGGCGCATGCAAACCTACCTCGTCGGCGGCGCCATCCGCGATGCCCTGCTGGGCCGGCCCGGCAGCGACCGCGACTGGGTCGTGGTCGGCGCCACGCCCGAGGAGATGGCCGCGCAAGGCTACCTGCCCGTCGGCCGCGATTTCCCCGTTTTTCTGCACCCCAAGACGCGCGAGGAATACGCGCTGGCCCGCATCGAGCGCAAGAGCGCGCCCGGCTACCGCGGCTTCATCGTCCATGCCTCGCCCGAAGTGACGCTGGAGCAGGACCTCGCGCGGCGCGACCTCACCATCAACGCCATCGCGCTGCCGTCCGCCAAGGCCGGCGCGGCGCTGGACCTCACGCACGTGGTCGATCCCTTCCACGGCCGTCGCGACCTGCAGGACAAGGTGCTGCGCCATGTGACCGATGCCTTCCGCGAGGACCCGGTGCGCATCCTGCGCGTCGCGCGCTTCGCCGCCCGCTTCGCCGATTTCCGAGTCGCGCCCGAAACCATGGCGCTGATGCGCGGGATGGTCGACGCCGGCGAGGTCGACGCGCTGGTGCCCGAGCGCGTCTGGCAGGAGCTCGCGCGCGGCCTGATGGAAGCCAGGCCCTCGCGCATGTTCGAGCTGCTGCGCGAATGCGGGGCGCTCGCCGTCTTGCTGCCCGAGGTGGATCGGCTCTGGGGAGTGCCCCAGCCCGAGGCTCATCATCCCGAAGTCGACACCGGCCGGCACCTGATGCTGGTGCTGGACATGGCGGCCCGCCTCGATGCGCCGCTCCCGGTGCGCTTCGCCTGCCTGGTGCACGACCTCGGCAAGGGCACCACGCCGGCCGAGGTGCTGCCGCGCCACATCGGCCACGAACAGCGCAGCGTCGACCTGCTGCGCGCGGTCTGCGAGCGCTGGCGCGTTCCGGTTGAGCTGCGCGAACTTGCCGAAGTGGTGGCGCGCGAGCACGGCAACATCCACCGCAGCGGCGAGTTCGGCGCGCAGGCGCTGGTGCGGCTGCTCGAGCGCTGCGACGCCTTCCGCAAGCCGGCGCGCTTCGAGCAGGCGCTGCTGGCTTGCGAATGCGATGCGCGCGGGCGACTGGGGATGGAAGACAGGCCCTACCCGCAGCGGCAACGCTTGCTTGCGGCGCTGGCGGCGGCGCGCTCGGTGGCAACCGCACCGATCGCCGCGCAGGCGCAGGCCGAGGGCGCGGCTGGAACGAAGATCGCCGAAAGAATTGCCGGAGCGCGTGTGGCGGCCGTGGCCGAAACATTGGCGCCGCAGGACTGAAGGCCCAACAGGACTTGCGCGCACATCGGCACGTCGGCACATCGACGCGTTCGCCTTGTTTCAATTGAATTGGATTTTTGCCGACCCTCTTCGCCTGCCGAGTCTGCTATGGTTTTCCCCATGCAGACGCCCCCCCGCCTCACCCACGACGCTGCGCTCTTCCTCGACTTCGACGGCACGCTGGTGGCGATCGCCGAGACCCCGGAGGCGATCGAAGTGCCCAGCGCACTGGTCCCCCTGCTCAGCGACCTGCACGACCTGCTGGGCGGCGCGCTGGCGGTGGTGTCCGGCCGGCAGATCGACGTGCTCGACCGCTTCCTCGCGCCGCTGCGCCTGCCGGCCGCCGGCGAGCACGGCGTGCAGCGCCGCGATGCCACAGGAGAGATGCAGGAGCAGCGCCCGCCCGATCTGACCGACGTACTGGACACCGCCAACGAGCTGGCCCGCGTCTACGAGGGCCTGCTGGTGGAGCGCAAGCACGCTGCGATCGCGCTGCACTACCGGCTTGCACCCCAGCTCGAGGCGGTGTGCCGGGATGCACTGCTGCGCACCATCACCGACCAGCCGCAGCTGGAACTGATGCACGGCAAGTTCGTGTTCGAGGTCAAGCCCGCCGGCATCAACAAGGGAATCGCGATCGACGCCTTCATGCAGGAGGCGCCGTTTGCCGGCCGCACGCCGGTCTTCGCCGGCGACGACACCACCGACGAGAGCGGCTTTGCCGTCGTGCAGCCGCGCGGCGGCGTGGCGATCAAGGTCGGGGCTGGGCCCAGCCTGGCGCTGCACCGGCTCGAATCCCCGCTCGCCGTGTTCGAATGGCTGGTCGAGGCGCGCAAACTGCTGGCCGACACGCGACCCGGCACCCAAGGAAAACCTGCATGACGAAAAACCTGCAAGAGGTCGAGACCACGGAGGAAGAACTGCAGCAGCGAAGCCGAGCCGGCGACTCCATCGCAGGCGCCGCAAGCGCCAGCGACAAGCCCGCCGCCCAGCCCGAAGCGGTGACCCGACCGGCTGCGCGTGGCGGCTTCGGCCCGCCGGCAGAGCCTTCCCTCAATCTCGGCGTGATCGGCAACTGCTCCTTCAGCGCGCTGATCGACGCGCGCGGCCGTGTGGTCTGGTGCTGCCTGCCGCGCTTCGATGGCGAGCCGGTGTTCAATGCACTGCTGCACACCGGCGAGGACGCAAGCGCCTGGGCCATCGAGATCGAGGACTTCGCCTCCAGCAAGCAGTGGTACGAGCCGAACACGGCCGTGCTGCGCACTCAGCTCTTCGACAGCGCCGGACAAGGCGTGGAGATCACGGACTTCGCACCGCGCTTCTACAGCCGCTCGCGCTACTTCCGGCCGCTCACCATCGTGCGCCGGGTGAAGCCCATCCAGGGCACGCCGCGCGTGCGCGTCTCGCTGGCGCCGCGCTTCCAGTGGGGCGGCACGCCGCCGCAGATCACGCGCGGCAGCAATCACATCCGCTACGTGGGCCCGGACTTCGCGCTGCGCCTCAACACCGACGCGCCGGTCTCCCACGTGCTCTCTATGCAACCCTTCGTGCTGTCGCGCGAGCACAACTTCGTGCTCGGCGCCGACGAGACGCTGATGGACGGCATCGCCGACACGGCGCGCCATTTCGAGCAGGAGACCATCGCCTACTGGCGCACCTGGAGCAAGCGGCTCGCGATCCCCTTCGAATGGCAGGACGCGGTGATCCGCGCCGCCATCACGCTCAAGCTGTCCCTCTACGAGGACACGGGCGCCATCGTGGCCGCCATGACCACCAGCATCCCCGAAGCGCCGGGCAGCCAGCGCAACTGGGACTACCGCTACTGCTGGCTGCGCGACGCCTTCTTCGTGGTTCGGGCGCTCAACAGCCTCTCCGAAGTCGGCACCATGGAGGACTACCTGCGCTGGCTGGCCAACGTGGTGATCGGCTCGCACGGCGAGCACATCCAGCCGCTGTACGGCATCGGCCTGGAACGCGAGCTGCCCGAGTCCTTCGTCGAGGGGCTGACCGGCTACCGCGGCATGGGCCCGGTGCGCGTGGGCAACCAGGCGCAGGAGCATTTCCAGCACGACGTCTACGGCAACATCGTGCTGGGCGCCTCGCAGGCCTTCCACGACCACCGGCTGCTCAGCCGCGGCGGCGTGGCCGAGTTCCCGCACCTGGAGGCGGTGGGCGAGCAGGCGATCCGGGTCTACGGCACGCCCGACGCCGGCATGTGGGAGCTGCGCACGCGTGCCCGCGTGCACACCAGCTCGGCGCTGATGAGCTGGGCCGCGTGCGACCGGCTGGCCAAGGTGGCGCGCGCCCTGGGCCTTTCCGAGCGCGCGGCCTACTGGCACGGCCATTCCTCGCGGATGCGAGAGGAGATCCTCGCCAAGTCCTGGTGCGAGGAGCGCCAGGCCTTCGCCGAGAGCTTCGGCGGCCACGAGCTCGATGCGAGCATCCTGCTGATGACCGAGGTCGGCCTGATCGACGCGCGCGACCCGCGCTTCATCTCCACGGTCGAGGCGATGGAGAAGTCGCTGTGCGACGGCCCCTACATGCGCCGCTATGAGGCGGCCGACGATTTCGGCAAGCCCGAAACCGCCTTCAACATCTGCACCTTCTGGCGCATCGACGCCCTCGCCAAGATCGGCCGCAAGGCCGAGGCGCGGCAGATCTTCGAAACCATGCTGGCGGCGCGCAACCCGCTGGGCCTGCTGTCGGAGGACACCCATCCGGTCACGGGCGAGATGTGGGGCAACTTCCCGCAGACCTACTCGATGGTGGGGATCATCAACGCGGCCGTGCGGCTGTCGGCACCCTGGGACTCCTGCATATGACCGTCACCAGCCCATGAGCCGGCTCGTCGTCCTTTCCAATCGCGTTGCCGATCCCCGCAAGCCCGCTGCCGGCGGATTGGCCGTTGCGCTCGGCGAGAGCCTGCAGCAGACCGGCGGGCTGTGGTTCGGCTGGAGCGGCAACATCGTCGAGGATGGCCCCACGGGCGAAGGCGAGCTGCGCATCCAGCAGGCCGGCAAGGTCACGCTCGCCACCATCGACCTGAGCCGCGAGGACCACGACAGCTACTACCTGGGTTACGCCAACGACGTGCTGTGGCCGGTGTTCCACGACCGGCTCGACTTGGCGAACTTCGACGCCGGCTTCATCGGCGGCTACCGGCGCGTGAACCAGCTGTTCGCGCGCAAGCTGCTGCCGATGCTGAAGAGCGACGACATCATCTGGATCCACGACTACCACCTGATCCCGCTGGCGGCCGAGCTGCGCGGCATGGGTTGCCGCCAGCGCATCGGCTTCTTCCTGCACATCCCGCTGCCGCCGCACATCATCATGGCCGCGATCCCGCAGCACGAATGGCTGATGCGCTCGCTCTTCGCGTACGACCTGATCGGCTTCCAGGCGCAGCAGGACGTGCAGCACTTCGAGCAGTACGTGCGCAACGAAGCCAACGGCGAGGCCCTGGGCCGCGACCTCTACCGCGCCTATGGCCAGACGGTGCGCTGCAGCGCCTTCCCGATCGGCATCGACGTCGACGAATTCGCCGCGCTCACCCACGCAAAGGAATCGCGCGACATGTTCGAGACGATGCGGCGCGAGTACTCCAGCCGGCGGCTGCTGCTGGGCATCGACCGGCTCGACTATTCCAAGGGCATCCCCAACCGCGTGCGCTCCTTCCGCGAGCTGCTGGCCAACTACCCCGAGAACCGCCGCAGCGCGACGCTGATCCAGATCGCCTCGCCCACCCGCGAGACGGTGGACGCCTACGCCGACATCCGGCGCGAGCTCGAGGCGCTGTGCGGCGCCATCAATGGCGACTACGGCGAGCTCGACTGGATGCCGGTGCGCTACATCCACCGCATGGTGGCGCGCAAGCGCGTGCCGGGCCTGTGCCGGGCCGCGGCGGTCGGGCTGGTGACGCCACTGCGCGACGGCATGAACCTCGTGGCCAAGGAATACATCGCGGCGCAGGACCCGGCCGACCCCGGCGTGCTGGTGCTGTCGCGCTTCGCCGGGGCCGCCGAGCAGTTGAGGGAAGCGCTGCTGGTCAATCCATACGACACCCACGGCACCGCCGAGACGGTGCAGCAGGCGCTGCAGATGCCGCTGGAGGAACGCCGGGAGCGCCACCAGAAGCTGCTGTCGCGCATCCGCGCGCAGGATGTGCACTGGTGGCGGCGCACCTTCCTCGACGCGCTGCGCGAGGCGGAGAGCGTGCGCTAGGCGAGCAGCAGCCGCAGCAGCCGCGTCACCGGCGAAGAGCGGAGCCCCGTGCCCGGCACCGGCTGCGGCAACCCGCAAACCCGCGCCGGTGCCAGCGCATCGACCTCGACCCAGCCCCCGCGTTCGGCGACATAGGCCTCGCCCTCCTCGAATTCGTTCTTGACGCTGAACGCGGTCTCGCCGAACCATGATGGCGGCGAGACGATCCGCACCCGGCCTTCCAGCACCATCAGCGCGGTGCCGGCATCGAGGGCCACCCGCAGCGACTGCCCGGGCAGGAGCCTCGTGGTGGAAGAGAAATCCGTGGAAATCATGGCGGGCCTCGGCGAGTGGTGGATGCTGAAATCGTAGGCAGCAAGCCGCTCGGAAAACAGGCACAGCCCGGGACGATCGAAGCCGGAACAGTCGCCCCCGCCCTGCATCTGTTATGGTGGTTTTCGCCGCTGTCTGCATCTGTTCCCGCCACGGTCCTTCCCGCAGCATCGCTCCATGGACTCCATCCCGCTCTACCGCCAGCTCGCCGCGCACTACCTCGACGCGATCCGCGCCGGCTCGCTCAAGGCGGGCGACAAGCTGCCCTCGCTGCGCCACCTGATGCGCCAGCACGGCATCAGCCTGTCGACCGCGCTTCAGCTGTGCCGCTCGATGGAAAGCGAAGGCTGGGTCGAGGCACGCGAGCGCTCGGGCTATTTCGTGCGCCGGCCGCTGCGCCTGGCGATGGCGCCGATGGACGAGCCCGCGGCCGACCGGGCGCCCGATCCGGCGCAGTACGTCGGCATCCACGCCAAGGTCTCGGAGTTCGTGGCGCGCCGCCGCCAGGTGATCGAGAAGCTCGACCTCTCCATCGCGCGCGGCGCGCCGGAGCTCTATCCCGCCGAGGCGCTGCGCAACGCCATGACGCGGCTGCTGCGGCAGCGTCCCGGCATGCTGGCGGTCGCCGCGCCGCTGAAGGGCCACCGCCCCTTCCGCGAAGTGCTCGCGCAGCGCAGCCTGCGCGTCGGCATGGCGATCTCGCCTGACGACATCCTGGTGACCAACGGCTGCATCGAAGCACTGAACCTCGCGCTGCGCGCCGTCGCGCAGCCGGGCGACACGGTCGCCGTGGAGTCACCCACCTTCTATGGCCTGCTGCAGGTGCTCGAGAGCCTGGGGCTGCAGGCGCTGGAGATCCCGACCAGCCCGCAGACGGGGCTCTCGATCGAGGCTTTGGACCTCGCCATCCGCACCTACGACAACATCAAGGCAGTGGTGGTGGTGCCGCACCTGCAGAACCCGCTCGGCAGCGTGATGCCCGACGCCCACAAGGCGCGGCTTGCGCAACTCTGCGAGCAGCATGCGATCCCGCTGATCGAGGACGACACCTACAGCGAGCTCATCGACGCGCCGGTGCCGCCACGCGCGCTCAAGTCCTTCGATGCATCAGGCAACGTGATCCACTGCGCCTCGCTGCACAAGATCCTCGCGCCCGGGCTGCGGCTGGGCTGGATGGCAGCCGGGCGCTGGCAGGCGCGGGTGGAGATGCTCAAGTTCGCGCAGACGCGCAACAACGAGGCGCTCGCGCAGGCCGCGGCCGGCGAATTCATGGCCACCGGCGGCTACGACCGCCACCTGCGCCATCTGCGCCAGTGCCTGAAGACGCAGCGCGAGCAGACCGCCGACACGATCGCCGGCTGCTTTCCGCCGGGCACGCGCATCAACCTGCCGCCGGGCGGCCTGCAGCTGTGGGTGGAGCTGCCGGAGCGCCTGTCATCCACACGGCTCTTCGACGCGGCTTTGGTCGAGCGCATCGTGGTGGCGCCCGGCACGCTGTTCTCGAACTCCTCGCGCTTCGACCACTACCTGCGCATCAACTGCGGTTGGCCCTATGGCGAGGCGGTCGATGCCGCGCTGCGGCGCCTGGGCGCCATCGCCACGGCGCTCGGCCCTAGCGCAGCAAGGGCGACAGCGTCTGCGCCAGCCAGTCGAGCATTGCCTGCACGCGCTGCGAGAGATTCCGCCGGTTCGGATAGAGCAGCGTCACCGGCATCGGCTCAGCCGTCGCCTGCGGCATGACCTCCTCCAGCAGCCCCTGGTCGATCAGCGCCTGCAGGCCCAGCGCCGGCGCCTGGATCAGGCCCAGGCCTGCGAGGCAGGCGGCTTCGTAGGCTTCGGAGCTGTTGACCGTGATCAGCCCGCCCATGGGCTGGAAGCGGTAGCGCTCCCCATCGTGGTACTCCCACCCGGCGGGCTGGCCGCCCAGCGTGGGCGAGTAGTGGACCAGGCGATGCCCCCCGAGGTCCTCCAGCGCGTGCGGCACGCCGTGGGCGCGCAGGTAGCCCGGGCTTGCGCAGTTGATCAGACGCAGCCGCCCCAGCGGACGCGCCACCAGCCCCGAATCGCGCAGCGGGCCGATGCGCAGCACGCAATCGAAGCCCTCGTGCACCGGGTCCACCAGCCGGTCGGTGGTGCTGAGCTCCAGCGCCAATTGCGGGTGCGCGGCAAAGAACTCGGGCAGCCGCGGGATCACGATGCGGCGCGCAAGGCCCACAGGCAAATCCACGCGCAGCCGCCCGCGCAGGGCGCTGGGCGCCTGCTGGAACATCGACTGGAGCTCCTCCGCGTCCGCCACCAGCTCCTTGGCGCGCTCGAGGAACTGCTCGCCGTCCTGCGTCAGGCGCACGCTGCGCGTGGTCCGGTGCAGCAGGCGCGTGCCGAGCTGCCCCTCGAGCTGCTGCACGGCGGTGGAGACCCGCGCCTTGGGATGGCCCAGCTGCTCGGCGGCGCGGGTGAAGCTGGCCAGTTCGGCCACCTTGGCGAAGATGCGGAGCGTGTCGAGGTCCATGACGAAGAGGCGCTTGCCGTTGACGATTGTTCTTCTCACCTGAACAGTTCTATCTTTTTCTGGCAGTTTATCGGCTCATTGTTCTTCCCTAAAGTTCACTTCACCGTAGCACTTTTTCAAAGGAAGCGACATGAGCACCCCTGACCGGACCCCCAGCCCCCCCATCGCCCTCATCACCGGCGGCAGCCGCGGCCTGGGCAAGAACACAGCGCTGAAGCTGGCCGAGCGCGGCGTCGACATCCTGCTGACCTACCGCAGCGGCGCCGAAGAGGCGCAGCAGGTGGCGCGGCAGGTCGAGGCCCTCGGCCGCCGCGCAGTCGCATTGCGGCTCGACGTGGCGGACAGCGCGAGCTTCGCCGCCTTCGCGGCCCAGGTGAAGACGGCCTTGACCGAGGTCTGGCAGCGCGAGCGCTTCGACTACCTGGTGAACAACGCCGGCATCGGCATTTATGCGAGCTTCGAAGAAACCAGCGAGGAGCAGTTCGACCAGCTGCTGAACATCCAGCTCAAGGGCCCGTTCTTCCTGACCCAGAAGCTGCTGCCGCTGATCGCGGATGGCGGGCGCATCGTCAACATCTCGACGGGCCTCGCGCGCTTTACCCTCCCGGGCCATGCGGCCTACGCGGCGATGAAGGGCGGCATCGAGGTGCTGACGCGCTACCAGGCCAAGGAGCTGGGCGCGCGCGGCATCGCCGTCAACGTGGTGGCGCCGGGCGCGATCGAGACCGACTTCGGCGGCGGCCTGGTGCGCGACAACGCCCAGGTCAACAGCCACATCGCGTCCCAGACGGCGCTGGGCCGCGTGGGCGTACCGGACGACATCGGCGGTGCGATCTCCTCGCTGCTCCAGCCGGAGAACCGCTGGATCACCGGGCAGCGCATCGAAGTGTCGGGCGGGATGTTCCTTTAATCGAGCAAGGCCAGGGCGGCGTAGTCGCCGACCTTGTCGCCCAGCCCGGCGGGCACCAGCACCGCCTCGCGGGTGAGTGCGACCAGCTTGCCGTCGATCTCGGCCTGCAGGCGCGGCAGCAGGAAATCGCGGTTGTGCCAGAACACGCTGCCGCCCAGGCTGATGCGCTCGAGGTCGAGCGTGGCGATCAGGTTGTAGAGCATGCGGCCCATCACCCGGCACAGCGCCTCGGTGGTGGCCAGGGCCTGCGGCTCGCCGGCAGCAGCGGCGGCGAACAGCTCCGGCGGCGGCTGGCCGAAGCGGCGCGCGATGGAGTTGCCGGCGACCAGGGCCTCCACGTCCCCGACGTTGCCGCAGCCGCACAACGCATCGTTATCGTCGTCGGCCACGAAGCTGTGGCCCGCGTGGCCCGCGTTGCCGTTCTTGCCGTGCAGGATGCGGCCGTCCACGCACAGGCCCACGCCGACGCCGGTGCTCCAGGTGACATAGGCGCAATGGTCCGTGCCTTGCAGCGCGCCCCAGGTGCGCTCGGCCTCGAGCGCGGCCACGGCGTCGTTCTCGACCCGCACATGACCGAAGCGCTCCCGCAGCGGCGCCTCCAGCACGGCCGTCATCCAGTCGTTGGGCAAGCCGCGCGCCGGGCCCGCGATGCCGCCGCAGATGTTGGGTGTGGCGAGCTCGACCCGGCCGTCGCGCAGCACGAAGGGGCCGGCCGAGGACACGCCCACGCGGTCGATCGAGGCGGCCGCGATGCCCTGCTCGGCGCTGATCTCGTCGATGAGCCGCAGGATCTGCAGCGCCACCGCATCGTTGCTGCCGGTCTTGGCGGTGGGCTCGCTGCGGCGGCCGATCAGCGCAGTGCTGCCGTCGGGCGAGAGGCTCACGGCCAGCTTGGTGCCGCCGATATCGACGCAGGCTCTCATGGGGTCAGATCCATCGTGCAATCAAGGCTGCGATCAGGCTGAGCACCACGGTGCTCCCGATCGGCAGCTGCCACTCGCGCCCGAAGGCGCGAAACTCGAAGTCGCCGGGCAGGCGCCCGAAGCCGAAGCGCCGCAGCCATTGCGTCAGGCCGCTCATCAACAGCAGCGCGAGCACGACGACGATCAGCCAGCGAATCATGTGAGCAGTCTAGCGCCCGGGGTCGCGGCATGTCGCAAAACTGCAAGACCCCACTGCGCCACTGGCGGAACATCGGTCACTCGACACCACGCAAGGAGATGCGCATGTTCGACGAGGCGTTCCGCGCCGGCCTGGCCGGCCTGCTGCTGGCGCTGGCCGCGGCCGGCATCGCAGCCTGCGACATGCAGGCCACCATCCGCTCCGCAGCCCTCGCCACCGAGGCGTGGAGCGACAGCGGCAAGGTGCTCGCCTGGCCGCTCAGGCCGCCAGCCGAAGCGCCTCGGGCTCGCCCCCGGCGGGCAGCATGATCATGCGCTGCGCGAAGGCCGCCCGCAGTGCGCGTGCGGGGCCACCGCCCTCGCGCAGCTGGCGCGGCGTGACGCCCGCCGTGTCGGAGAAGGTGCGGGTCATGTGGGCCTGGTCGGCATAGCCCTGCTCCGCCGCCACATGCGCCAGCGGCATGCCGTCGGCGATCGCGCAGGCGGCGCGCTGAAAGCGCACCAGCCGCGCATAGCCGGCGGGTGCGACGCCCAGCCATTGACGGAAGTCGCGCTCCAGCTGGCGCCGGCTCACCCGATGCTGGCAGGCCAGCTCGTCGACCGACAGCTCGGGCGCCTCGAGCAGCGACATCGCCGCCGCCGCCACGCGCTCGGCCTGCCAGCCCAGCGGGCGGCGCTCGCCGATGCGGGTCTCGAGCCAGCGCCCGAAGACCGCGCAGCGCTCCGGACCCGCCGCCGCACCGATCAGCGCGCCATGCAGGATCGCCTCCTGGTAAGGGGGCACGATCTCGCGCAGCGGCAAGCGTTCGTTGCACAGGTTGTCCCAGGGCCGGCCGAAGGCGCGCAGCAGGCCCAGCGGCGTGAGCATCGCCACCGCCAGCTGCCCGCGGCCCTGCGTCTGGAAGTCCACGGGGCGCGTGCGCAGGGCCGACACCATGACGCGCAGCGCGCCGCCATCGCCGGCGGCGCGGCAGTCCAGCCGCTCGTCGCAGTAGGCCGTGACCATGAAGAGCTCATGCGGCAGCCCCCGGTGCACGCCGCCTCCGAGAGCCTCGATATCGATCAGGCCCAGCGAGGCCACGTGCCGCCCCGGCAGCGCGGCAGCGGCGCAGGCGTGCGCAACATGGAAGCGCTTGGCGGGCGCGGCGTGGATCGCGTGGATGGACATCGAAGGACTCCCATGAAACATGAAGGGAAGCATCGATTGTTCGCGACAAGGCGCGTTCCGTCGCCGGGGCGTCTGTCCCGTTTTCAGCGGACGGGGGCCGTGGCGCGGCGCGCGGGCGGGACATCCGTCCCGTGACGCCTCACACCTGGGCGTTCAGGATCGCCAGCGCCTCGCGGTGCAGCGCGGGCGTGGCCGCGGCAACGACGCGGCCGTTCGAGGCCAGGCCCAGCGGCCGGCCTTCCCAGTCGGTGATCACGCCGCCCGCGGCCTCGATCAGGCCGGCCGGACCGAGGTAGTCGTAGGGCTGCAAGCCGGTCTCCACCACCAGGTCGATGCTGCCCCCGGCCAGCTGGGCGTAGCTGTAGCAGTCGCCGCCGAAGCGGCGCATCGCGCAGCGCCGGCTCAGCCGGTCGAAGGCTTCCCAGTCGGCCGGGCCGAAGATGTCCGGCGAGGTGGTGAAGATGCGCGCCGCCTCGACGCGGTCGCAGGCGCTCACGTGCACCGGCTGCCCGTTGCGCTGCGCACCGAGGCCGGCCTGCCCGACCCAGCGCTCGCCCAGCACCGGCATGTCGACCATGCCCAGCTCGACGCGGCCGCCGCGCACCAGCCCGATCAGCGTCCCCCAGAGCGGCGAGCCTGTGATGAAGCTGCGCGTGCCGTCGATCGGGTCGAGCACCCAGACGTTGGCGGCGTCCACGCGTTCCAGGCCGTGCTCCTCGCCGAAGATGCCGTCGGCCGGCCGCTCGGTGCGCAGGATCTCGCGCATCGCCGCCTCGGCCGCGCGGTCGGCCATCGTGACCGGGCTTTCGTCGGCCTTCGCGATCACCTCCAACGGCGTGCGGAACAGGGGCAGCGAATGGGCGGCGGCGGCGTCGGCGAGGGCGTGGACGATGCGCAGGGCATCCTGGGGCGAGGCGGTGGAGCTCATGGAGAAACGGGCCAAAGAAGCCGATTAGACCCGAGGCGGCGGTTTGACACGCTGCCCCGGCTGGGCGAGCATCGCCGCCAAACAGCTCGAACAAGAGGCCCCATGCCCGATCGTCGCCGATGCCTGCGCATCGCAACCCTCGCCCTGCTTGCCGCCATGGCCCCACTCGCCGCCGCCACGCCCTCGGAGCAGGAACACAAGTTGATCATGGCCCTGATCGCGCGCGTCCAGGGCATGACGACCATGAAATTCCTGCGCAACAACGAGGCGCACAACGCGGCCGAGGCAGCCGAGCACATGCAGGCCAAGTACAAGCATTTCCACAAGGAGATCGTCACGGCTGAAGACTTCATCGAGCGCTGCGCCTCGCGCTCGGAGCTGACGGGCAAGCCCTACATGGTCAAGCTCGCGGACGGCAAGACGCGCGAGGCGCGCGGCTTCCTGATGCAGGAGCTGCGCGCGCTGCGGCAGCAGGGCCGCCGCTGAACAGATGGCCGACACTCCGCACAGACGCGATGTCCCCGATGCGGCCGACCCTGAAGAGCAGGGCGAGCCGGCCGGCTGGCTCACGAGGCCCCGCACCTCGGCGCTGGTCCTGGCGGTGATGACCGCATTGGTGTTCTACCTGTGCTGGCGAATCACCGAGCCGTTCGTACCGGCGCTGGCCTGGGCGCTCGCGCTGGCCATCCTCGGGTCCCGCTTGCACCGCCGCTTGGCGAAGCGAATCCACAATCGCAACGCGAGCGCAGCCCTGGCGACAGCGGTCATGGTCATGTTCATTGCAGCGCCCATCGCGGCGACCGCGCCGACCCTCGCGAGCAAGGTGAAGGACGGCTGGGAGAGCTTGCGTTCGGAATCGGTTCGCAGCAGGATCGACAAGGCGTTGCGCAGCAATCCATCCCTTGCCCCGGTCGCCTCTTTCGTGTCGAGGCATGTGCCGTCCACCGACGAACTGACGAAGCAGCTGGCGCCAGGTCTCTCGGGCCTGGTGACCGGTTCGGTCTGGGCCGGGATGCAGCTCCTGATCACTTTCTTTGCCCTGTTCTATTTGCTGCGCGACCGCGAGGCGGCGCTGCGCCACCTGCGTTCGACCCTGCCGCTGACCACGAGCGAGGCAGACCGGCTGTCGAGGCGGATCGAGGAGGTCGTGAGAGCAAGCGTCTTCGGCACACTGTTCGTGGCAGTCATACAAGGCACGCTGGGCGGTCTCATGTTCTGGTGGCTGGGCCTGCCCGCGCCCTTGCTGTGGGGCACGGTGATGTGCCTGCTGTCGGTGCTGCCCCTGGTGGGGGCGGCCGTCGTCTGGATCCCTGCTGCCATCCTGCTCGCCATGGAAGGCAGCTGGGAGAAGGCGCTGGTCCTGACCGCCTGGGGTTCGGTCGTGGTTGCGCTCATCGACAACCTCCTGTATCCCATCTTCGTCGGCAGCAAGCTGCGCTTGCACACCTTGCTCACCTTCATTGCGATCGTCGGCGGCCTGTTCGCGTTCGGTGCATCCGGTCTCGTTCTTGGGCCCGTCGTGCTCGCGGTCGCGCTCGCCGCGATGGAGATCTGGCACGAGCGGACAGCCGCCGGCCAAGCCGCTGACGCCCCCACCAGTTCGTGATGCGGCTCGCGTCCGGCCCGAGGCTAGGCCGGGCCGTCGCCCATGGCAGACAACAGGTCGAGCGGATGCACCATGGCCTCCCGCACCTGCTTCGCGGTTTCGTACTGGTACAGCGCCGAGCGCAATCGAGGCTCGTTCGCCAGGGCGTTCCACACCGCCAGGAGATCCGAATCCGGTGGTGCCTCGCCGCGAGCGAGCCGGCACGCGAATGCGAGGCTTGCGGGCTCGCCGAGCAGAACTGCCTTCGTCGCCGCACTCAAGAATGGCGGATGCGATTCGGCCGGCGCGGAACAGCAATAGATCACGTGATGCGGCAGCGAATGGCCGTGGGGCCGGAGCCTGCAAAGCGATGCGCCCGCGATGTATGCCTGGCCGTCTGGCGAAGCAAAGGCGTAGGTCCGGCCGGGATCGGCATGCGCGAGTCGCCGCAAGCCGCGCAGGAGCCGCGAGAAGTCGGACGTCGCAGCAGCGGGGGATGCCTTGATTTCCGCAAGAAGAACGATCTCGTCGCCGTCCGGGCCGGGTCGCACGATGGCCGCGTCCCATTCGTCCTTCGCCTTGTTCGTCTCTCCGGGGAAGCCTCGCGGTGGGCGAAGGCTTCGCACGACACGATAGGCGGCCCCTTGTTCGCGGTGCCGGTTCAGCAGCTCGGCGATGCCGCCGAAAGCCTGCACGGTGGTGTGCTCGGCCAGCTCGCCCAGGCGGGCCGAAGCGCGGCCCGACGTGGCCGCGGCATCGCTGCCTGCCAGCGGCCCCCTTCGTTCGCTCAGCCGCAGGTAGCGTTGCACGGCTTCGTTGCGCAGCAATGCGCTGCCCTGCGCAAGGCGCTGCAGCGCCGGGCTCGATCGGAGCCCTTCCAGCAGTGAAGGCACCTGCTCCCCGGCCGTGATGTCCTGCGCGAGTGGCTGCTCGGTCGCCGCGGCAAGCTCTGTCCAGGCACCGTCGGCCGCGAGACCGTGCAAGCGGGCCAGCGCATCGCGCGTCTCGCCGGCGGGCAGGTCGCGCAGCTTGCCGGGATGTCCGATGGCGTCCGTGGCGGCACGAACCGCACGGCGGTCGCTCGCGACCTGCGCGGCCAAGCGCACGTGCTCGCGAACTTCCGCGCTCTGCGCCTGGAGCACGAGTGCCTGGAATGCCGGATCGCCGCCTTCCGAGGCGAGCGCCCTGCGGATCAGCCCGGCAAGGGCGTGCGTAAAGAAATCCTTCATGCGCGCCGGCGCCGTCGATCCGTGTTCCTGCATGGCGCGCACGGCTTCGATCGCGAATGCCAGTGCGGCGTCCACCCCGATCGACGCCGCCGCATCGGCGTCGATCGGCAACGGGGGCATGCGGTACCTGCGCGGCGCTGCGCGCACGGTGGTCAGGAGGAATGTGTCGAGGTGCTGCAATCTCGCGATCGGGCCGTGGCGCCCGCCTGTCCACGTTGGTGAGGACGATCCTAGATCCCTCTCGAGTTTGGGGCACCGGGCTGTCTAGTCGTACGTTGCTGTTGTGTTGAGTGCGGAGCCGGGAATTCGCCCCGGCTCCGGCCTCAACAAAAGCACAACGGACGAATCGACAACAAGGGTGCGCAACCCTCCCCCCTCGCCATTCAGAAAGGCACATCCCCTTCGATAGTGGTCCGATAGAGCTTGCGCCGCAGTTGATCAGGCGTCCCCGCCGCCAGGTGCATCAGCGAACGGTTGTCCCAGAACACCAGGTCATGCGGCGCCCAGCGATGGCGGTACACGTACTCGGGCTTGACACTGTGAGCGAACAGCTCGCCCAGCAGCGCATCGCTCTCGTCCTGCGGCAACCCGACGATCCGGGTCGTGAAATGCTCGCTGACGAACAGCGCCTTGCGGCCGGTCTGGGGATGGGTGCGTACCACCGGCTGCACGGCTGGCGCGACCTGGTCGATCTGCGCCTGGGAGAGCTTGGGACGCCAGGGGTTCTTCGCGCGCAGCTCCTCGTACTTCGCAAGGTAGCTGTGCTCGGCCTTGAGCGGCAGGATGCGTTGCTGCAAGGCCGGACTGAGCCCTTCCCATGCCAGGTGCTGGTCGGCGAAGAGCGTGTCGCCCCCCTCGCTCGGCAACTCCTGCGCATGGAGCAGCGAGCCCAGGCTGGGCTTGGGCTTGTATGAAATGTCCGAATGCCAGTACGCGCCGGCATCGCCGAGGCCCAGCGGCTCGCCGTCGGGCTTCTTGATGTTGGAGACGATCAAAATCTCGCGATGGCCCGCCAGGTGGAACTGGTGCAGCACGTGGATCTCGAGCGGGCCGAAGCGGCGGCTGAACTCGATGTGCTGGTCGGGCGTGATTCGCTGGTCCCGGAAGACCAGCACATGGTGGTCCAGGTGCGCGCGATGGATGCGGGCAAAGTCGGCGGCACTGATGGGCCTGGCGATGTCGAGGCCGATCACTTCGGCGCCGACCGGCGCATCGAAGCGGCGGATCTCGAAATCCTGGAGCGGCGCGGTATCGGTGGCAGAAGTCATTGAAGCGGTTGGTCGGGGGAGTCGCCCACTGTAGGAGCGAGCCCGGGGATTGCCAACATATTGTTCGTTGCTAGCTTATTGCCACATCACAGCGTATGGCTGCGGTCGCCTTCGGAGAAACCGAGCGCGTCCCAGCCCTCGCCGGCCGCGAAGCCGATCACCTTGAACAGCTCGCCCATCTCGTGCTCGTGGATCAGCCGCGCTGCCAGCGTGCGCTCGGGGAGCGAGGCCTCTTCCATCATCGGCAGGAGGCCGGCGTTGAGCAGGAACCTGGCCTGACTGGTGTAGCCCAGCACCGCCAGGCCGGCGTCCTGCCCGGCCAGGGCGATACCGGTGAAATCGACATGGGCGGTGATGTCCTTGGCGCCGACATCGGCCAGCGGGTCCGTGTCGGCCTGGTGGCCGCGGTGGCACATGACGGTGCCCATGTGGCGCTGCGGGTGGTAGTACTCGGCCTCGGGAAAGCCGTAGTCGATGAAGAAGGCGGCGCCCTGTTCGAGCCGCTCCGCCAGCGTGGCGATGAAGGCACGGGCCTGCGGATGGACCTCGGTCAGGTAGTCGTGCGCGCCGGCAATCTCCACGGGCGGGCGCAGTTCGGTCGGGCGGTCGTCCCACGCAAAGCCCTCGTCCTGCGCAATGACGCCGCGCTCGAACCACGCCCCGCCGCGGCGCGCCAGCAACTGGACCGGCATGGCGTCGAGCACTTCGTTGCCCACCACCACGCCACGCATCCGCGCCGGCAGCTCCGACAGCCATTCGACCTTGGCGGCCCAGGGCGCGAGCGCCTGCTGCTGGCGCTCGCGCAAGGTGCCGGACAGGTCGACGATGCGGTAACGAGCGATGCGATCGCCCAGCGCCCCGAGCAGCTGTGCGGCCAGCGCGCCCGAGCCGGCGCCGAACTCCCAGATCTCGTCGGTGCCGGTGCGATCCAGCGCCTCGGCCAACTGCAGCGCCAGGGTCCGCCCGAACAGGGGCGTGAGCTCGGGCGCGGTGACGAAGTCGCTGCCCGAATCGGGCATGCGGCCGAACTTGCGGCTCGCGTTGGCGTAGTAACCCAGGCCCGGCGCGTACAAGGCCAGGGCCATGAAGCGGTCGAAGGACAGCCAGCCGCCATCGCGCTGCAGGGCGGCGTCGATAATCCGGGTCAGGGGGTTGGCGCGCGCGGCGCCCGGCTCCTCGTTCATAGGACAGGAAATCTATCAGCATGCGCGAATCCACCCCACGCCCCGGCGTGCTCGTGACCGGCGGCGGCCGACGGCTCGGCGCCGCGGTCTGCGAAGCCTTCGCGCGCGCGGGCTGGCCGGTGTGGTGCCAGTACGGCGCGTCGCGCGAAGAGGCCGAGGCGCTGTGCGCCCAGCTGCGCAGCGAAGGACACCGGGCCACGGCGGTCGAGGCCGACATCGGCAGCGCCGCGGGCCGGCGCGCCCTGCTCGATCGCATCGAGAGCCCTCTCGGCTGCATCGTCAACAATGCCGCAGCCTTCGAGCCCGACACCGGGCTGGATTTCGACGAGGAAACCGCCCTGCGCCAGATCGGCGTGAACCTGATGGCCCCGCTGGACTTCGCGCGCCTGCTCGCGCAGCGCGCCGCCTCGGGCGACGGCATCGACCGCTGCGCGATCCACATCCTCGATCAGAAGGTCCACAACCTGAACCCCGACTACTTTTCCTACACCGTGTCCAAGCTGGCGCTGGAGCGCGCGGTGGCGTTGCAGGCGCAGTCGCTGGCGCCGGCGGTGCGCGTGTGCGGCGTGGCGCCGGGCATCCTCTACCAAAGCGGGCCGCAGGACGAGGCCAACTTCCAGCGGGCGGCGCGCGCCAACCTGCTGCGCCGGCCCATCGATCCGGCCGACGTCGCGCGCACCTGCGTCTTCCTCGCCGGCACGCCCAGCGTGACCGGCAGCACCCTCAGCGTGGACAACGGCCAGCACCTGGTGCCGCTGCCGCGCGACATCATGTTCGTCGTCGACGAGCTGCTGAAAGCACCCAAGTGATGAGTCCTACGTCCACCGACCCGCTGCTGAGTACCTGCCGCCGCCTCTTCCTGCGCGACTACGAGGTCTGGATCAACATCGGCGTGCACGATTTCGAGAAGCGCGCCGAGCAGCGCGTGGTGATCAACGTCGATCTCTACGTGCCACTGGACGTGTCCACGCCCAAGGCCGACGAGCTCGACGAGGTGGTCGACTACGACTTCATCCGCCGCACCGTTGCCACGCGCCTGTCCAAGGGCCACATCCACTTGCAGGAAACGCTGTGCGACGACATCCTCACGCAGGTGCTCATGCATCCGAAGGTGCACGCCGCGCGGGTGTCCACAGCCAAGCCCGATGTGTATCCCGATTGCGCCGCTGTCGGCGTTGAAGTTTTCAGGAGCAAGTGAGCCATGAGCGCTGTATGGATCGACGAGGCACCCGCGTCCGACGGCAACAACAGCTTGAAGATCGAGCGTGAGACGCACAAGCTCGAGAAGCGGCTGTGCCGCGAGGTCGGCCGCGCCATCTTCGACTACAACATGATCGAAGCCGGCGACAAGGTCATGGTCTGCGTCTCGGGCGGCAAGGACAGCTATGCGCTGCTGGACATCCTGCTCAAGCTCAGGGCGCGCGCGCCGGTGCACTTCGACATCGTCGCGGTCAACCTCGACCAGAAGCAGCCCGGCTTTCCCGAAGAGGTGCTGCCCACCTACCTGAAGGCCCTGGGCGTGCCCTTCCACATCGAGGAGCAGGACACCTACTCCATCGTCAAGCGCGTCATTCCCGAGGGCAAGACCACCTGCGGCCTGTGCAGCCGGCTGCGCCGCGGCATCCTCTACCGCGTGGCCGACGAGCTGGGCGCCACCAAGGTCGCGCTGGGCCACCACCGCGACGACATGCTGCAGACCTTCTTCCTCAACATGTTCTTCGCCGGCAAGCTCAAGTCGATGCCGCCCAAGCTGGTGAGCGACGACGGCCGTCACATCGTGATCCGGCCGCTGGCCTACGTGGCAGAGAAGGACCTGGTGCGCTGGGCGCAGCACCGCGCCTTCCCCATCATTCCCTGCACGCTGTGCGGCAGCCAGGAGAACCTTCAGCGCAAGCAGGTCGGCGAGATGCTGCGCGAGTGGGAGCGCAAGCATCCCGGGCGCATCGAGAACATGTTCAACGCGCTGCAGAACGTGGTGCCCTCGCACCTGCTGGACGGAACGGCCTTCGACTTCAAGGGTCTGAGGACGACCGGCGTGGCCGATGAGGAAGGCGACAAGGCCTTCGACCCGCCGGACTTCCCGCCGCCTTCGCCGCTTCGCATCGTGCAGCTTTGAGAACCGGGCCGCGGCGGGCCCCGACGAAGAGATCCGCATGAGACACGTACTCGCCGTCCTCGCGCTTTGCATCGCCCTCGCGGGCTGCGCCACCCGCTGGGTGGTCGACAGCGACGTCCGCAGCTTCTCGAGCCTCGGCACCGTGCCGGCCGGCGCCACCTACCGCTTCGAGCGCCTGCCCTCGCAGCAGGCCAGCGAGGCGCAGCAACAGCAGCTCGAGGCCATGGCCGCCGCGGCGCTCGAGCGCGTGGGCCTGCGGCGCGACGACGCCAAGCCGCAATACACGGCGCAGATCGGCGCGCGCGTGACGGCCGAGCTCTCGCCCTGGGCCGACCCCTGGTACTTCCACGGCGCGTGGGGGCCGGGCTACCGGCCCTGGGGCTATGGTCCATGGCGCGGGCGCGGCCTGTACGGCGGCGGCTGGTACGGGCCGGCCTTCACGCCGCCGGCCAATCCCTGGTACGCACGCGAGGTCAGCATCGTGCTGCGCGAGCTGCCCTCCCACCGCGTCGTCTACGAAACGCACGCCCGCAACGAAGGCCCCTATGCGGCGAGCGGCGCCGTGCTGCCCGTGATGTTCCAGGCCGCGCTGCAGGGCTTCCCCAACCCGCCGGCGGGTGGGCGCCGCGTGGACATCGAGATCCCTACTGCCAAGAACTGACCAGGCTCCACCGCCTCCTAGAATCTTCCCGATGGAGGCCACCCGACTCATCGCCGTGCGTCACGGCGAAACCGCCTGGAACGTCGATACCCGCATCCAGGGCCAGCTCGACATCGGCCTGAACGACACCGGCCTCTGGCAGGCCCGGCGCGTCGGGCAGGCGCTGGCGGACGAGCCCATCGCCGCCATCTACGCCAGCGACCTGGCGCGTGCCTGGCAGACCGCCCTCGAGATCGCGCGCCCGCGCGGCATCGAGGTCCAGCCCGAGCCCGGCCTGCGCGAGCGGGCCTTCGGCCACTTCGAGGGCCGCACCTTCGCCGACATCGATGCCTCGCTGCCCGAGCAGGCGCGCCTCTGGCGCACCCGCGACCCGGCGTTCGCGCCGGAAGGCGGCGGCGAATCGCTGCTGGCTTTCAGGGAGCGGGTGACGGGCATCGCGGCGCAGCTGGCGCAGCGGCATCCGGGCGAGCTGGTGGTGCTGGTGGCGCATGGCGGCGTGATGGACGTGCTCTACCGCGCCGCCACCCGCCAGGAACTCCAGGCCCCGCGCACCTGGCACCTGGGCAATGCCGCCATCAACCGGCTGCTCTGGACCCCCCAGGGCTTCACGCTCATCGGCTGGGGCGATATCGGGCACCTCGACCAGGGCACGCTGGACGAGACGACGGCCTGACCCGCCTGCGCCAGGCCCGCCTTCAAATAGAACTTTTCTATGAGTTTTTGCCTGCTTCAAGGCTTTTGCTGTAGCCTGTTTGTATTCAAAATGTAAAAAGCGGAGCAGAATCGTGTCCGCCCGAGGTTCTGGCTGACACCGCGAACGCAACCGAATGCGTCGAATGTTGCAGGGCGTCCAAACGGCATAGGCGGCCGACATGGCTTTCGTACGGTGGCGGATCCCGCCGCTCGGGAGCAATATCGGCCCTCAGCGGTTTGAATGCTTTGTAATTACTCGCCGCCGGACGCAAACTGTGTCGCCGAACCTACGTGGCGACATCGATACACACATGGGGTTACGAAGAACAAGGGCCTGTTCAATGCGAAGTCAACAGTTCATGGAGCACGAACCTCTGCCCCCTTCCTCGCCCGAAACTGACGCGCCTTCGTTCGCCGATCTGTTCGCTCCTCGTTCCGGCAAACCGGCGCAGACCGCGATGCAGGCCTCCAGCCTCGACATTCCGCCAGCACTGGCGGCGCGCTGGACCGTGGAAGCCCAACAGGGCGGCTACTTCCCCGACACGCTGTTCGCCGCGGCCTGGCTCCTGCTGCAATCCCGCTGGCTGGGCACGCCGTCGGTGGAGCTCCACGAGGCGCTGGACACCGGCGCCTCGACGCGGCTCGCGCTGCGCTGCGACCCGGACAGCTCGGCCTGGCAATGGATCGCCGAGGTCGACCGCGCGCGCCGGGACGCCCGCCCTGCCGAGGTATCGTCCAGCCCTTTTGCGCGCTGGCTGCGCGAAGGCGCGGCGCATGAAGCCGACGGCACCGTCATGCTCCAGCTGGGCATCCAGGCATTGGCCGGGCGGCCGGCAGCGCTGCGGCTGACCGGCGCCGCCGCGCTGCTGGACAGCGCGATCGAGATCAGCCTGCTGCTGGCCCTGTCCGAAGCAGCCGCCGACCTGCTCGACCACCCCGAAGCCCGCCTGGGCGAGATCCGCACCCTGCCGACCGCGGACCGGCAACGGCAGCTCGAGGCCTGGAACACCCCGCCCGGCGCCTTCGATCCGGCGCTGAGCGTCCACGCCGTGTTCGAGCGCCAGGTCGCCGCGCGCGGCGACGCCGTCGCGCTGATCGGCGAAACGGGCGCGCTGAGCTATCGCGAGCTGGACCGGCAGGCCGAATCGCTGGCCCGCCGGCTGCAGGCGCACGGCGTGCGTGTCGGCCACACCGTGGGCGTGCTGCTCGATCGCTCGAGCGCCGCCGTGGTGGCACTGCTCGGCATCCTGAAGGCCGGCGCCGCCTATGTGCCGGTGCAACCCGATTTCCCGGCGGAGCGCATCGCCTTCATGCTGGCGCACTCCAATGTGGGCCTGGTCCTGACGCAGGCCGCCTACAAGGCGCTGGTGCCCGCCGAGCGGCCGCTGGTGGCCATCGACGAGCAGGGCACGGGCGCCGAGGCCCCGCTGCCGCCCTTCGTGCCGGCCGCCGCGGATGGCGAGTCCGTCGCCTACGTGATGTACACCTCCGGCTCGACCGGCACGCCCAAGGGCATCGAGATCTGCCATCGCTCGATCCTGCGGCTCGTGATAGACGCGAACTACGTCGAGCTGCCGCCCGGCGAGGCCATGCTGCATGCGGCGCCGCTCGGCTTCGATGCCTCGACGCTGGAGATCTGGGGCCCGCTGCTCAACGGCGGCATCTGCGTGGTGCACGACGAGAAGGTGCCCAGCGGCGCCGGCCTGGCGCGCACCATCGCCCGGCACGAGGTGAAGACCGCCTGGCTGACGGCCGGCCTGTTCAACGCCGTGGTCGACGACGACCCGGCCCAACTCGCCGGTTTGCGCCAGCTGTTGACCGGCGGCGAAGCCCTCTCGGTGCCGCATGTGCGGCGTGCGCTGGAAGCCCTCCCGGGCACGACGCTGATCAACGGCTACGGGCCGACCGAGTGCACCACCTTCGCGGCCACCCACCGCATCCCGCGCGAGCTGCCGGCCGATGCGCGCTCCGTGCCCATCGGCCGCCCCATCAACGACACCGTGCTGCGCGTGCTGAGCCCCTCGATGGCGCTGCTGCCGGCGGGCCTTGTCGGCGAGCTGTGCATCGGCGGCCGCGGCCTGGCGCGCGGCTACCTGCAGAACCCGGCGCTCACGGCCGAGCGCTTCGTGGCCGATCCCTTCGCCGACGGCGAGCGCCTCTACCGCACCGGCGACCAGGTGCGCTGGCTGCCGGACGGCACCATCGAATACATCGGCCGCATCGACGGCCAGGTGAAGATCCGCGGCCACCGCATCGAGACCGGCGAGATCGAGGCCGCGCTGCTGGCCCACCCCGGCCTCAAGTCCTGCGCGGTCGTGCCGCAGAAGAACGCGGCCGGCCGCCTGCGCCTGGTCGCCTATCTGGTTGCGCGCGGCGCGGAACTGCCCTGGAGCGCGCTGCGCCAGCACCTGGCCGAGCGCCTGCCGGAGGCCATGATTCCTTCCGCGGCCGTGTGGCTCGCGCAGTTGCCCGTCACCACCAACGGCAAGCTGGACCGCCGTGCCCTGCCGGAGCCGGCGCGCCAGCGGCCCGAGCTGGCGCAGCCCTATGCGGAAGCGCGCAACGACACCGAGCGCCGCGTCTGCGCCGCCTTCGCCCGCGCGCTGGGCATCGACCAGGTCGGGCGCGACGACAACTTCTTCGACCTGGGCGGCGATTCGCTGCTGGTGCTGCGGGTGCTCAAGGACCTGCAGGAGGGCAGCACGCGCCGCCTCGGCACCAACCTGTTCTTCCGCCAGCCCACGCCCGCCGCGCTGGCAGCCGACATGCAGGCCGCCGAGACTCCCGCAGCGGTGGCAGCCCCCGCCGAACGCGCGCCCGCGCGGCCCACAGCCGGCGCGGACAGCGAAGCCGTCGCTCTGGTGGCGATGGCCGGCCGCTTCCCCGGCGCTTCGGACGTCGAGCAGTTCTGGGACAACCTGGTGGCCGGGCGCGAGTCGATCAGCTTCTTCGACGACGCGACGCTCGACGCCGGGGTCAGCGCCGCGCTGCGCGCCGACCCGCTGTACGTGCGCGCCCGCGGCGTGCTCGACGGCATCGAGAACTTCGACGCCGCCTTCTTCGGCATCAACCCGAAGGAAGCCGAGCTGATGGACCCGCAGCAGCGCGTGTTCCTCGAGATCTGCTGGGAATGCCTGGAGCGCGGCGGCTACGTGCCCGACCAGGCGCCGGGCCCGGTCGGCGTGTACGCCGGCATGTACAACGCCAGCTACTTCCAGCGCCACGTGTCCACGCGGCCTGACCTGGTCGAGATGGTCGGCGAGTTCCAGGTGATGCTGGCCAATGAGAAGGACTACATCACCACCCGCGTGGCGAACAAGCTCAACCTGACCGGCCCGGCCGTCAGCGTGCACACCGCCTGCTCCACGTCGCTGGTGGCGGTGGCCCAGGCCTTCCACGCGCTGCGCACGGGACAATGCCGCATGGCGCTGGCCGGCGGCGCCTCGGTCACCTGCCCGCCGAGGAGCGGCTACCTCTACAACGAGGGCTCGATGCTCTCGCCCGACGGCCACACGCGCAGCTTCGACGCCAAGGCCAAGGGCACGGTCTTCAGCGACGGCGCCGCGGTGGTGCTGCTCAAGCGCCTGTCGGATGCGATCGCCGACGGCGACACCATCTACGCCGTGCTGCGCGGCGCGGCCGTCAACAACGACGGCGGCGCGAAGGCCAGCTTCACCGCGCCCAGCGTGGACGGCCAGGCCGCGGTGATCGAGGCCGCGCTCGCGCAGTCCGGCGTGGAAGCGCGCAGCATCTCCTACGTCGAGACGCACGGCACCGCGACGCCGATGGGCGACCCGATCGAGGTCGAGGGCCTGGTGCGCGCCTATGCCGCGCACACGTCCGACAAGGGCTTCTGCACGATCGGTTCGCTCAAGAGCAACGTGGGCCACATGGTCACCGCTGCCGGTGCGGCGGGGCTGATCAAGACCGCGCTCGCGCTGCACTGCGAAACGATCCCGGCCAGCCTGCACTACGAGGCGCCGAACCCGGCCATCGACTTCGACGCCACGCCCTTCAGCGTCAACAGCCGGCTGCGCCCGTGGCCGCGCGGCACTGCGCCGCGGCGCGCCGGCGTCAGCAGCTTCGGCGTGGGCGGCACCAATGCGCACGTGATCGTGGAAGAGGCACCGCCGCGCGAGCCCTCCGATGCAGCGACCGGGCCGCAGCTGCTGGTGCTGTCGGCGCGCTCGCCGGCCGCGCTCGCGACGGCGGCGGCCCAGCTGGCCGATCATCTCGACGCCCACCGCGAACTGCCGCTGGCCGACGTCGCGCACACACTGCGCATCGGCCGCAAGGCCTTCGCCCAGCGCGCCTGCGTGGTGGCCTCATCCATCGACGAGGCCGTGGCCGCCCTTCGCACCGCCGACTCCCCGGCACGTGCCGGCGCGGCCGCTCCGGCCTGGGTGCCGAAGCCGGTCTTCATGTTCCCCGGCCAGGGCGCGCAGTACGCGGGCATGGGCCTGGCCCTGCACGCTGCCGAGCCGGCGTTTCGCGCCGCCTTCGACGAATGCCTGGAGGCCTTCGAGGGCGTGCTGGACTTCGACCTGCGCGAGCGCATCGCCTCGGAAGATCCGGCCGCGCTCTCGCCCACCTCGGTGACCCAGCCTGCCACCTTCGCGCTCGAATACGCGCTGGCCCGCCAGCTGATGTCGCTGGGCGTGCAGCCGGCCGCGATGATCGGACACAGCGTGGGCGAGTTCGCAGCCGCGGTGCTCGCCGGCGTGATGCGCCTGGAAGACGCAGCCCGGCTGGTCGCCCGCCGCGGTGCGCTGATGCAGGCGCAGCCCGCGGGCATCATGCTCTCCGTGCGCCTGGCCGCCGCCGAGCTGCTGCCGCTGCTGCCCGAAGGCATCTCGCTGGCGGCCGACAACGGCCCCGCGGTCTCGGTCGCCGCCGGGCCGGCGGAGGCCATCGAGCAACTGCGCGCCGCGCTCGAGGCCAAGGGCATCGTCGCCAAGGCGCTGCAGACCTCGCACGCCTTCCACTCCGCGATGATGGAACCCGCGGTCGCGCCCTTCGAGGCCCTGGTGCGCGAGCTCAGCCTTTCCGCGCCGCGCCTGTCGATCTATTCCACCCTCACCGGCCGCCTGCTGACGGCCGATGAAGCGACCGACCCGCGCTACTGGGCCCGCCATCTGCGGGAGACGGTGCGCTTCTCGCCCGCCGTGCGCGAGGTGCTGGCGCAGCTCGCGCATCCGCTCTTCGTCGAGCTCGGCCCACGCAACACCCTCGCCACGCTGGTGCGCCAGCACGCGAGCAAGGCCCAGCCCGCGCCTGCCATCTCGCTGCTGGCCGACCAGCCCGCGAGCGAATGCGCGGCCTGGCGGCTGGCCGCGGGCCGGCTGTGGGCGCAGGGCGCCGAGATCGATCTCTCGCCGCTGGACCGGCGTGCGCGCAAGCACCGCGTGCGCCTGCCCACCACCCCTTTCGAGCGCAAGCGCTTCTGGGTCGACATCGCATCGTCGGCACCGGTTGCGCCCGCGCCCGCTTCTTCTTCTTTCACATCTGAACCTGCACCCCAGGCCCCATCGATTCCGGAGTTGACACCCATGACCGTCGCAGCCGCCATTTCTCCGCCGCCCGCACGCCGCGCCTCGCTCGTCACGCGCCTGCGCGAGCTGTTCGAGAATCTCTCCGGTGCCGACATGGCCGAGGTCGACGGGGCCGCGCCCTTCGTCGAGATCGGGCTGGACTCGCTCACGCTCACCCAGGCCGCGCTGCAGGTCAAGAAGACCTTCAAGGTCAACCTGAGCTTCCGCCAGCTGATGGAGAGCTATCGCAGCTTCGATGCGCTGGCCGAATTCCTCGATGCCACGCTGCCGCCGGAGGCCGCGCCCGCAATGCCGCCAGCCGCGCCGATGCCCGCGGCCGTGGCGCCGCAGCAGGCGGTGGCAGCGGCGCCCGCGATGCCGGCGGCACAGGTCCTGCCGCAGCCCCTGCCTGCCGTTGCGCAGGCCGGCAGCACCCTGGTCCAGCAGGTCATCGCGCAACAGATGCAATTGATGCAACAGCAACTCGCATTGCTGTCGGCGGCGCCGACGGTGCCGGTCAGCCCCGTGCTGCCGGTGCCGGCGGTGGAGCAACCCACGCCCATGGCCACCGCCGCGGCCACGGCGTCCAACACCCCCGAGCCGGCTGCCGAGGAGCCGGCCGCTCCGGCGCCGACGTACGACGTCAAGAAAGCCTTCGGCGCGATCGCGCGCATCCACACGCAAAGCAAGGAGCCGACCGAACGCCAGAAGGCGCGGCTGGCCGCCTTCATGCGCCGCTACGTGGAGCGCACGCAGAAGAGCAAGGCCTTCACCGAGCGCAACCGTCCGCACATGGCCGACCCGCGCGTGGTCAACGGCTTCCGGCCGGCGACCAAGGAGATCACCTACCAGATCGTGGTCGAGCGCTCCAAGGGCTCGCGCCTGTGGGACATCGACGGCAACGAGTACGTCGACACGCTCAACGGTTTCGGCATGAACCTCTTCGGCTGGACGCCGGACTTCATCAACGAGGCGGTGAAGAAGCAGCTCGAGCTCGGCTACGAGATCGGCCCGCAGCACCCGCTGGCCGCCGACGTGACCCGGCTGCTGTGCGAGCTCACCGGCTTCGACCGCGCGGGCCTGTGCAACACCGGCTCCGAGGCGGTGATGGCGGCACTGCGCATCGCGCGCACCGTGACCGGCCGCAGCACGGTGGTGCTGTTCACCGGCTCCTATCACGGCACCTTCGACGAGGTGCTGGTGCGGGCCGGCCGCAACGCGAAGGGCATGTCGGCCGCGCCGGGCGTGCTGCAGGGCATGTTCGGAGACGTGCGCGTGCTCGACTACGGCACGCCCGAGGCGCTCGAATTCATCCGCGCGAATGCCGACGATCTGGCCGCCGTGCTGGTCGAGCCGGTGCAGAGCCGCCGGCCCGACTTCCAGCCGCGCGAGTTCCTGCGCGAGGTGCGCGCCATCACCGAGAAATCCGAGACCTGCCTGATCTTCGACGAGGTCATCACCGGCTTCCGCTGCGACCTGGGCGGGGCGCAGGCGCTGTTCGGCATCCGCGCCGACCTGGCCACCTACGGCAAGGTCCTGGGCGGCGGCATGCCCGTCGGCGTGATCGCCGGCAAGCGCGCCTACATGGATGCGCTGGATGGCGGCCCCTGGCAGTACGGCGACGACTCGGTGCCCACCGTGGGCGTGACCTACTTCGCGGGCACCTTCGTGCGGCATCCGCTGGCGCTGGCGGCCTCCAAGGCGGCGCTGGAGCATCTCAAGCAGGACAACAACAAGCTGCAGACGCAGCTCAACCTGCACACGGCCGCGATGGCCGATGAGCTCACGGCCTTCTGCCGCGAGGTGGGCGCGCCGGTCGAGATCCGGTATTTCTCGTCGCTCTGGCGCGTGAGCTGGCTGGAAGACCATCCGCTGCAGGACCTGCTGTTCGCGATGATGCGCAGCCGCGGCGTGCACATCCTGGACAACTTCCCCTGCTTCATGACCACTGCGCACTCGCAGCAGGACATCGCGACCATCAAGTCGGCCTTCAAGGAATCGATCGCCGAGATGCAGGAAGCAGAGCTGCTGCCGCGCCGCGCGGCTCCCCGGATGGCACTCGATCCGGCGCATCCTCCTACGCCCAATGCCCGTCTGGGACGCGACAAAGACGGCCAGCCCGCCTGGTTCGTGCCGGACCCCAAGGCCCAGGGCAAGTTCACCAAGTACCAAGCATGAGCGCCGTCGCCACCCTCGCTCCCGAGGACACCACCGAGGACTTCGATCCCTTCGCCTCAGGCCTGATCGAGCGCATCGTTGCGACCACCGAAGCCCAGCGCGAGGTCTGGCTCGGCGATCGCCTGAGCCCCGAGGCCTCGCTCGCCTACAACGAGTCGATGCGCCTGCGCCTGAAGGGTGTGCTGGACACGGCCGCGCTCAGCCTGGCGCTGGACCGCCTCGTGGCGCGGCACGAATCGCTGCGCGCCACCATCTCGCCGGACGGCACGCAACTGCTGATCGGCGAACCGGCGCCGGTCGTCCTGGCCGAGCATGACCTGAGCACGCTCGACCCGGCCGCGCAGCAGCGCCGGCTGGAGGACGACGGCCTGGCCGTGGTGCTCGAACGCTTCAACCTGGAGCAGGGCCCGTTGTTCCGCGCCGCGCTCTACCGCCTGTCGCCCGTCGACCATGTGCTGGTGCTGAGCGCACACCACGCGGTCTGCGACGGCTGGTCGTGGGGCGTGATCAGCCAGGACCTCGGCGCGCTGTACGCCGAGCAGATCGGCGCCGGGCCGGCGCTGGAGCCGGCCGCCCAGTACTCCGACTACGCCGCCTGGGAAGCCAAGGAGGCGAACAGCCCCGAGATGGACGCACACATCGGCTACTGGCTCTCGCGCTACGCCGGCGGCAGCCTGCCGGTGCTCGAGCTGCCGCTGGACCGCCCGCGTCCGCCGGTGCGCACCTTCAATGCCTACCGCATCGACCATCTGCTGGAGCAGCCGCTCATCGATGGCCTGCGCAAGTTCGGCGCCAGTGCCGGCACCAGCCTGTTCGCCACCATGTTCAGCGCCTTCGCGGCCATGCTGCACCGCCTGACGGCGCAGGACGACCTGGTGATCGGCATCGCGGCGGCCGGCCAGATGCCGAGCGACATGCCCACGCTGGTGGGCCACTGCGTCAACCTGCTGCCGATCCGGGTCGCGGTCGACGCGCAGGCGCCCTTCGACCAGCTGGCGCGCAGCTCCAGCAGCACCCTGCTCGACGCCTTCGAGCACCAGACCCTGGGCTACGGCGCGCTGCTCAAGAAGCTGCCGGTGCCGCGCGATCCCAGCCGCCTGCCGCTGGTGAACGTGCTGTTCAACGTGGACCGCGATGCGGCGCCCAACGACGGCAACTTCCCCGAGCTCAAGGTCGAGCAGAGCACCATCGGCCGGCGCTACGAGAACTTCGAGCTGTTCCTGAACATCACGCCCGTGGTGGGCGGCATGCAGATGGAGGCCCAGTACAACGCCGACCTCTACGACGACGCGACGGTGCGCGGTTGGCTGGACATGTACGAGCAGCTGCTGCGCGCCGTGGTGCGACAGCCCTCCCAGCCCGTCGGCCGGCTCACGCTGCTGTCGGACGCCCAGGTGCACGCCCTGGCGGCCCTGCAGCCGGCGCCGACGCCGCTCGAAGGCGCGCCGCTGATGCATGCCGGCTTCCTGGCGCATGCGGCCTCCCAGCCCGAGCGCCCCGCCCTGCGCGATGGCACCCGCCACCTGAGCTACCGCGAGCTCGACCAGCGCTCCAACCGCCTGGCCCACGCGCTGCGCGCGCGCGGCATGGGCCGCGGCGAACGCGTGGGCTTGTGCCTGGACCGCGGCTTCGACATGTTCGTGGCCCTGCTGGCGGTGCTCAAGAGCGGCGCGGCCTACGTGCCGCTGGACCCGGCCTTCCCGCAGGCTCGCCTGGACTACTACGCGGAGGATGCGAAGCTCGGCCTGCTGCTGACTTCGTCCACCATCGCCGCCGCGCCCAAGGCATGGCGCGAGGACGCGGCCGGGCGCGTGCTGCTGCTCGACACCGATTCCGCCTGGCTCGACCAGCCAGCGACCGCCCTGCCGCCCGGCGCGCAGGACGCGCAAGGCGAGGACACGGCCTACGTGATCTACACCTCCGGCTCCACCGGCAAGCCCAAGGGCGTGTGCGTGCCACACCGCGCCGTCGCGAACCTGATGCAGACGATGCAGCGCGAGCCGGGCATCGGCCGCGAGGACCGGCTGGCCGCCGTCACCACGCTGTCCTTCGACATGGCGGTGCCCGAGGTCATGCTGCCGCTGGCCGCCGGCGCCGAGATCGTGATCGTGCAGCGCGAGGTCGCGATGGACGGCAACCGCCTGCGCGCGCTGCTGGAGTCGGAGGCCGTCACCATCCTGCAGGCCACGCCCGGCATGTGGCGGCTGCTGCTCGATGCGCAGTGGTCCGGGCCGCGCGGCTTCCGCGCCTGGATCGGCGCCGAGCCGGTGCCCGCGGACCTTTCGCTCGAACTGATGGACCGCACCAGCGAGCTGTGGAACCTCTACGGCCCGACGGAGACGACCGTCTGGTCCACCGTCTGGCGCATGGAGCGCCCGCTCATCGCGGCGCGCGGCGTCTCCATCGGCAAGCCGATGGCCAACACCGCCGTCTGGATCCTGGACGCCAACCTGCAGCCCTGCCCTATCGGCGTGCCGGGCGAGATCTGCATCAGCGGCCTGGGCGTGTCCCTGGGCTACCTCGATCGCCCCGAGCTGACGGCCGAGCGCTTCGTCACCACCCCCATCGACGGCGTGCCGACCCTGATCTACCGCAGCGGCGATCGCGGCCGCTGGCGCAACGACGGCCTGCTGGAGCACATGGGCCGCTTCGACTTCCAGGTCAAGGTGCGCGGCTACCGCATCGAGCTGGGCGAGATCGAGGCCCGCTGCAACGAGGTCGAGGGCGTGGCGCGCAGCGTGGTGATCACCCGCGAGGACCAGCCGGGCGACGTGCGCCTGGTCGCCTATCTCGCGACCTCGCCCGGAGCTGACGTGGACCTGGCCGCGCTCGACCGCCATCTGCGCAGCCGCCTGCCGCAGTACATGGTGCCGCAGCACGTGGTGCCGCTGGACGCCATCCCGCTGCTGCCCAACGGCAAGGTGGACCGCAAGGCGCTGCCCAAGCCGAGCGCCACGCACCAGGATGCCGGCGAGCGCCTGGCTCCGCGCAACGAGCGCGAGCGGATCGTGCTGCAGACGATGGAGCGGGTGCTCAACCTGCCGGGCCTGGGCATTCGCGACGACTTCTTCTCGCTGGGCGGCCACTCGCTGCTGGCGGCGCGGTTGACCACCCTGCTGAGCCGCGAGTTCGAGCTCACCGTGCCGCTGCGCATGCTCTTCGAGGCGCCGACTGCCGAGCGGCTGGCGGCGGCCATCGAGGGGCTGGACGGCAGCAACGCGCCGCGCAGCGCGCCCATTGCGCACGTGGCCGACCGCCGCAGTGCCCCGCTCACGCCGATGCAGGAACGCATCCGCTTCATCGAGGAGCTGCATCCGGGCCGGCCGACCTACAACGCGCCCTCGGCGCACCGCCTCGGCGGGCCGCTGGACGTGCAGAAATTCAAGACCGCGCTCGCCACGATCATCGAGCGCCAGCCCTCGCTGCGCACCGCCATCGGCCCCGATCCGGCCACCGGCGCGCCCGCCGCGCTGATCGCGGACAAGGTGGACTACGAGCTGCCCGTCATCGATCTCGGCGCGCTGCCGGCGGACCAGCGCGAGGCCGAACTGGTCGAGCGCATGCACGCGCTGGCCGAGCGGCCGATCGACATCCACCGGGCACCGATGTTCCACGCGGCCCTGTTCCGCATCGCCGAGGACGACCACGCCTTCGTGTTCGTGCCGCACCACCTGGTGTGGGACGGCTGGTCCTTCGACGTGCTGCAGAGCGAGCTCTCGGCCATCTACGGCGCCCTGGTCCGCGGCGAGCCGCACGGCCTGCCCGAACTGGCCGTGACCCACGGGGACTATGCCGACTGGTATGCGAAGTGGCTGACCGAGCCCGAGTTCGAGTCGCAGCTGCGCTATTGGAAAGACCGCTTCGCCAACTCGCCCACGCCCAAGGCGCCGCACACCGACATGCCGCGCAAGGCCGGGATGAGCGGCGAGGGGGGCGCGCACTGGATCACCGTCGACAAGGCGCTCACCGAGCGCCTGCGCGAGATCGGCCAGCGCAACGACGTCACGCTCAACATGCTGACGCTGGGCGTCTACATCCTGATGATGAGCAGCATCATCGACAGCCGCGCCATCGTCATTGCCACGCCGGTGCGCGGCCGCGAGGCGCCCGAGCTGGAGCCGGTGATGGGCTTCTTCAACAACGTGCTGCCGCTGTCCTTCCAGGTCGACCCGTCCCTGCGCTTCGGCGAGTTCATGCGCTACGTCAAGCAGGAGCTGATCTCGGTGATGAGCCATCAGCAGATCCCCTTCGAGCGCCTGGTGAGCGAGCCGGAGTTCGTGGAGCGGGCCCAGGGCGTGGGGCTGTACCAGGCCCTGTTCTCCTTCCAGGATGCGCGCGAGCGCCCGCGCGACATCGGTGGCCTCGCGCACCGGCAGATGCACCTGCCGCAGCGCGGCGCGACCGACGACCTCGGCATCTGGCTGATGGACAAGCCCCAGGGCCTCGAGGGCGCGGTGGTCTACAACGCCGACATCTACCGGCGCGAGACCGGCGAGGCCTTCAAGGAGCGCTACATGGAGCTGCTGCGCCGGGTGGCCCAGCAGCCGGATACGACCCTCGCGGCGCTGTCCGCGCCGGAGGGCTCGGAAAGCGCCGTCTACCTGCAGCGCCTGGCCGCCGACGCGGCACCGGCGCCCAGCACGGCCGAGGCCGTGGCCGCGCGGCCGGCGCAGGCGCAGCCGGTGCTGCTCCTGCCGGAGCAGGCCAAGCTGGCACAGATCTGGGCCAGCGCGCTCACCATCGATGTCAACGACATCCGTGCCAACGACAACTTCTTCGACCTGGGCGGCGACTCGCTGCTGGCCATGCGCGTGGTGCAGCAGGCGGAACAGGTGATGGGCTTCCGCGTGGAGCCGCGGCGCTATGTGTTCGAGAGCCTGGGACAGCTCGCCTCCGCCGCTGCGGGCACGCCGCTCCAGGCGGAACCCGCAGCTGCCGCCGACGGTGGCGCGAAGCGCGGCGGACTGCTCGGCCGCGTGCTCGGCTGGGGCCGCAAGAATTGAGGGAACCGCCCATGACGACCCTGCAGCTCCCTTCCTCGATGAACTGCCGCCTCTGGCAGGTGGACCTGGACGCCGCGCCGGCGCCGCAGGCCGTGGCCGCCCTCTCGGAAGCGGAATGGGACCGCGCCCGGCGCTTCGTCTTCAAGCGCGATCGCAATCGCTTCATCGCCGCTCATGCTGCGCTGCGCGAGACGCTCTCCTCGCAATGCGGCATTCCGGCCTCCACGCTGGAATTCGCTCTGGGCCCCTTGGGCAAGCCGAGCCTCGTCGAGCACCGCGGGCTGCGCTTCAATCTCAGCCACAGCGAGTCGCTGGCGCTGATCGCGGTCTGCGACGATGCCGAGGTGGGCGTGGACATCGAGCTGCTGCGCCCGATACCCGACGCCGAGGCCCTGGCCGAGACCTATTTCAGCGCGGCCGAGCGGAGCGCGCTGGCCGCGCTGCCGCAGCAGGCGCGCGACCGGGCCTTTCTCTGCTGCTGGACGCGCAAGGAGGCCTGCCTCAAGGCCACCGGCATGGGACTGTCGGTTGACACGCGCAGCTTCGAGGTGGGCGTCTCGCCCGATGCGTGCGAGGTGCAAATCGAGGCCGCGGACGGCTGCGCGCGGCTCGCGCTATCCTCTTTCCATGATGTCCAGGGAGCGCAGTGCGCCGTGGCCCGCGTGCTGGCCTGCGGGCCGGCCCAGCCAGCGTGCCGGCCCCTGGTCGACAACGAGATGTACGCATGACTCCGATGCTCTTCGGCCCGGCCTCCAGGCAGCTGTTCGGGCTTTTCCACGCACCCGAGCGCGACGCCAGGCTCGCGGTGGTGATCTGCATGCCCCTGGGCCAGGAGGCCGTGCGCGCGCACCGGCTGTTCCGCGTGCTGGGCGACCGGCTCGCGCGGGCCGGCGTGGCGGTGCTGCGCTTCGACTACTACGGCAGCGGCGACTCGCCCGGCGAGGACACCGACGGCGATCTCGAGGGCTGGCGCCGCGATGTCTGCGCCGCGCACGAGGAGCTGCGGCGGCGCACCGGCAGCCGGCGCATCATCTGGCTCGGCGCGCGCCTGGGCGCGGCGCTGGCGGTGATGGCCGCCAAGAGCGGGCGCTGCGACCCGGCGCGGCTGATCCTCTGGGACCCTATCGTGGACGGCGCACGCTACGTCGACGAGCTTCGCGCCGGCCACGTCGATGCGCTGGAGCGCTCCTTCTGCGTGCCGGACGCGGCCTGGCGTCGCCAGCTGGCCCGGGACCCGGATGCCTTCACCGAAGAGACCTTCGGCTTCGGCGTGTCGCCGCTGATGCGCGAGCAATTGCGCGCGCTCTCGCCGGCCAGCCTGCAGCTCACCGCGCTGCACGAAACGGTGGTCCTGGCCGATGCCGAGGACCACGCGACCCAGCAATGGGCGGCCCAGGAGACGGCCCGCCACATGCCGTTGCGAATCTCGGCTTTCCAGCACCCGCTGGTCTGGACCTCCGATCCGCATCCCAACAACGCGATGGTTCCCACGGAGGCGCTGCAACGACTGCTGGCGGTAATACATGAGTGACTACAAAGAGACACCCGTTCAGTTCGGACCCGACGGCTCGCTGATCGGCATCATCACCACGCCGGCCGAGGGACCGCTGGCGCCGGTGGCCTGCCTGATGCTCAACATGGGCGCCAACCACCGGATCGGGCCGCGGCGCATCAACGTCAAGCTGGCTCGGGAAATGGCGACGCGCGGCATCAGCTGCATCCGCATGGACCTCGCCGGCCTGGGCGACAGCGGGCCGGCCAGCGGCTCCGAGCACTTCCTCACGCAGGCGGTGCTCGACCTGCAGGCGGCCATGAACCTGATCCAGACCATGCTGGGCGTGCGCCGCTTCATCGTGATCGGCCTGTGCTCCGGCGCGACCAACGGGCTGTCGCTGGCAGTGGCCGACGCCCGCGTCGTGGGCCTGCTGATGTTCGACGGCTATGCCTTCCCCGGCCGGCGCGCGCAGCTGGAGCGCAGCTTGTGGCGCGCACTGGCATTGACCAATCCCGCGGTCATAGGCAAGACGGTGCGCTGGCTGCGGCGCAAGTTCTCCGCCGCCGCCGCAGCCGCCGCGGCGCCGCACATCTTCGAGCCCGATCCACCGGAGGTCACGGCCGCGCTGTTCCGCCGCTCCATGACGCAGATCGCGGAGCGCAACGTGTCGGTGCTGCTGCTCTACACCGGCACCATGCACGTGACCGACCGCAACCGGGACCAGCTCGGCCCCTTCGCGAAGGAGGCTTTCACGAAGCACTTCGAGTACCAGTTCATCGGCGAGATCGACCACAGCCTCACCTCGATGGCTTCGCAGCAGATCTTCATCGAGGTGGTGTGCGACTGGGCCCTGCGGGTGGTGCAGGGTGCGCCCGTGACTTCCTCGCCGCACGCCGCGGCGGCAGCACGCACCGGCGGGCAGTTCGCGAGCAGCAGGCCGGCGGTCGCGTTGCAGCGGGATCCGGTGATCTGAACTTGCCCTGCTACGCCGCCCCGTAGGCCGCGCGCACCTCCTTCGCCAGCAAGCTGCCGGGTCCACCGGCGTGGCGGCTGGCGCGATGCACCAGGCCGATGTCGCGGTGGAAGGTGTGGCGGCCGAGGTCGATGGCCCGCACCCCGGCGGGCCAGCGGCGGTGCGTGGCAGTCTGCGGCACCAGGGCCACGCCCAGCCCCTTGGCGACCAGCCGCACGATCGCATCCAGTTCGTCGACCTCGCAGATGTCCTGCACGTCGAGGTGCGCGGCGCGCAGGAAGCGGTCGACCTGCCGGCCGCCGAAGGAGTGGCGGTCGTAGCGCACGAAGGGATGGCCGGACAGCAGCTCGGCCCAGTCGCTGCCCTCGATCCGGCGCGGCACCAGCAGGCGGAAGGGCTCGTGCGCCAGCGTGGTCCAGCGCAGGTCGCTCTGCAGTGCGAAGGGCGGACGGATGATGATGGCCATGTCGAGCTCGCCGGCGTCGACACGGTTGAACAGGTCCATCGACACGCCGGGCGCCACGCGCGTGCGGCAGCCCGGCGCCTGCCGGTGGAAGGCGGCCAGCGCTTCGGGCAGCAGCAGGCGCTGCGCGGACGCGATCGCGCCGATATGGAGCACCTCTGCCGCGCGCGATGCAGCGTGGGGCGAGCCCAGCTGGCCGTAGAGCCCGATCAGCTCCGTGGCCTGCGCCAGCGTCTCCTGACCCATCGCATTCAGGCGCGCCGAGCGGCCGGTGCGGTCGAAGAGCGCGAAGCCGAGTTCCGCCTCCAACCGTTGCATCTGCGCGCTGACTGCCGCCTGCGTGAGGCCGATCTTCTGGCCGGCGGCGGCGAAGGTGCCTTCGCGGGCCACGGCAATGAAGGTCTTCAGCTCGCGGATCATTCACAAATTCTGTTGATGCTTCGGGCAAATATATATTGATTTTTTTTCTTCTCCCGCGAGCCTAGGATCACGCATCCCCTTTCAACGCCAAGCCCCGCCATGATCACGCCGACCACCAACCCCGCCCTGCTGTCCCCCTTTCATCTCGCCTTCCCGGTTCACGACCTCGCGCTGGCCCGCCGGTTCTACGGCGAGCTGCTGGGCTGCCCCGAGGGCCGCAGCTCGGAGGATTGGGTGGACTTCAACTTCTACGGCCACCAGATCGTGGCTCACCTCGCGGCCGGGGAGACCGGCGCCTCGCAGCGCAATGCGGTCGACGGGCACGGCGTTCCGGTGCGGCATTTCGGAATCGTGCTGCCGATGCCGGAGTGGGAGGGGATGGCGGCCCGGCTGAAGGCGCACGGCGTCGAATTCGTGATCGAGCCGTACATCCGCTTCAAGGGCGAGCCGGGCGAGCAGGCGACGATGTTCTTCCTCGACCCCTCGGGGAACGCGCTGGAGCTCAAGGCCTTTGCCGACATTGGGCGGCTGTTCGCGAAGTGACGCTAGGCCTTGGGAACTCTCTCATTGCTGAAGTTACTGAAGGCGGGTGAATACCCTGCCGCTCGACTGCCTGGTCCCCAACTTCCTTGCTTGTGAAGGCAGGCTCGACAGCCCTCCGGGCCCCGGCGAGGAAAATGTCTTTCCCCTTCCGATCGACGATACGCGCTGGCTCGGTGTTCAGATGAGCGAATCGGAAGACGACCTGCTGTTCTTCGCGCACCCCGGGCCCGACGCGGTTCCTGAAGGTTCGCCGCAAGCCGACGAAGAGTCATCCGAAGAGCTGGAACTCGGCGATGACGTGGATGGAAGATGGGTTCTGACCGCGAACCGATCGAGTGGGCGCTACACGCTCTGGATCAGCGTCGAGCACGGGCGAGTGGGGCATGTCGAGTTCGCGAGGATCGTCGACAACCTGCGCTGGCGCTTTGCGATGTGGGACGACGTTCTCGCAGGTCGGAACAATCTGTACCCGGCCGTTACTTAAGGAGTTCCACTAACTCGAATTTAAGAGAGCCCTATGGAAGCCCTAACGCGTCGATTCAAATCGTCAACAATCTTCAGGGCCCGCAAGGAGGACGACGATTCCTCAGGCGACGAAAAGGCTACCAAGGGCGGCGGCAAGAAAGTGAAGAACCTCCAGCCTCCCAGGCTGAAGACGAACTGGCCGCCGCACCTGGAGAAACATCACAAAGAACTCTCTGACCGGTACCCGGGAGGGGACTTCAAGACTCCGATCAAGACCGCCATCAACCTGCTCCACGCGCTCAACCTTGACGACGTGGCTTGCAATGTCCTTCGAGATCAGCAGGTCATCGAGAACATGGTCATCGAGCTGAAAGCGAAGACGATGCGTTTTGGCGAAAAGCTGTCCGGTCAGGGAGCCTTTTTGCTCCCGGTCTTCAAGCTCCTGGTGAAGCTGGACGTCAAGGCAGCCCAGCAATTCCATCTTCTTTGCGACCGGACAGCCAAGGATCTGCTCGCCGGGACGGAGGAATACGGGCTCATCGAGACGCTGCCTCCGGCCCAACCGGCTTTCGATCGCACTGAGGCAAAGCACGAAAGGACCCTCTACATCGACAGGGTGAAAAGCACGATCGATGGTGATCCCAAGGCCTACGGCACGCAATTGGTGCTGCTTATTCAGGGCTGTCCCCCAAGCGCGCGCGACAAGGTCCTCACGCTTCTCGCGAACCACAAGGTGTCCACGGCGTGTAAAAAGTCTCGCGAGCTCGCCGCGCACGTTGAGAAGCTCCAAGGAATGAGCCCGGTCGAGCGGGGCCAAGTGGACACCGCGCTTGCCTTGCTCGTGTTGGATATCAACCTTGCGATGGCCGGAGCGGAGGGCCCCGGGAAGCAAGAGTTCGATTTCTTGCACGACCCCAAGATAGTTGCACTGTTCGCGAAAGTGGAGAAGGGCCTGCGCGAACAGCAGTTCGACCTTGGAACGCTGATCGCGACACTATGCCCCGGCGAGCGCACGACAGCATCGCAGGCGAAGTTCGTCACAGGATTGATGGGGCATCTGACTCAAGGCGCGCAGGATCTCGGGGAGCTGTTTGACTTCCAAGGCTTCTTGTCGGCCACGCTGCTTTCGGGTATGCCGGGAAGGTGCGCGAAGTGGCTCGCAAACTCGGCAGTGGGAACCTGCCGAACCGCTGGCGACGTAGAGAGGCTTGTCAGAGCTATCGAGTACGGGGCCGAGTTGACGGGCATGGAGATCGCCCACTGGCACCCGCTCGGGCTCTGGGCAAACATCGTCGGCAACGACATCGGCAGCTCGAACTACATCAAGCCCAAAATCAAGGCGGACCTGGAGGGCACGGGGTTGCTTGGTCAACTTCAACAACGGCTCCAAGTTGTCGAGGACAAATCCCGCAAGTCAATCAACCGACTCGCAGTCATCTCCAACACGTCGGACCAAATGGAAAAAGACACCGCACGGTCTGTCGAGCTTGCGACGGCATCACACACCGCACAGCGGCGGGCGAAGGAGGAGAAGGAGCAGCAGCTCCTTGAGAATGCGCTCAAGTCAGCTTCCGTCGAGGTGCGGAGCGCGATCGAGCATCTGGGCTCGATTTCCGGCTGGAATGACAAGCTTTCATGCGCCAAGTCGATTGCCGACAAGCTGCAGAGCGGAGAACTCGACGTGCAGAAGGTTGCCGGGGATTTTGCGGCGATCATCGCTCCGGCTGCGATGCAGCTCATGGGCGCCGTGGCGGCAATTCTGCCTCCGGATAGCGCTCTTGCCTTGCTAGTCGCGGCGCACAAATACCGGCCTGAGTCGCTTCACACCCCAGAGTTTGCGGAAGGCCTCGTCGATTTTTGGTATCAGGCCAGGCGAAGAATGGACTTGGGCGAAGTGGCAATCGCGACGGATCTCATCGATTTCATTGCCAAGCTCAGACAAAACAACGCCTTGTCCAGCACCTACTTTATAAAGATTCGCATGGAGCAGCGGATCGCCGGCTCCGCAGCGCTGCATTCCTCGCCCGTTCAAGACCAGGTAACACGTTTGATCCGCGACATCAATTGACTGCCACTCTCGTGCCTGATGCGTCGCGTGAGAGCTCGGCCTTGTCGATGCTCAGGCGGCAGATCCAGGCGCCGCGTGCGCCAGCTTTTCCCCCGGTAGCTCCTGCATCGGCCCGCTGCCGCTGTAGCGGTCCAGCGCGAGATATATGGCTGGCGTGATGTACAGGGTGATCACCTGCGAGAAGATCAGCCCGCCGACCACCGCGACGCCCAGCGGCTGGCGCAACTCGGCGCCGGCACCCAAGCCCAGTGCGAGCGGCAGCGCACCCATGAGGGCGGCCAGCGTGGTCATCAAAATTGGGCGGAAGCGCAGCCGGCAGGCCTCCCGTATCGCGTCGACCGGCTGCATGCCCTGGGTGCGCTGCGCGTCCAGCGCGAAGTCGATCATCATGATCGCGTTCTTCTTGACGATGCCGATCAGGAGCAGGATGCCGATGGTCGCGATCAGCGTCAGGTCGAAGCCGAAGAGCTTGAGCGAGAGCAGCGCTCCCACCGCCGCCGAGGGCAGGCCCGCCAGGATGGTGAGCGGGTGGATGTAGCTCTCGTACAGCACGCCCAGCAGCACGTAGATGACCAGCACCGCCAGCACCAGCAGCACGGCCTGGCTGGCCTGCGAACTCTGGAACACCGCGGCGTCGCCGCCATAGCTGGTGATGATCGAGGGCGGGATCTTGAGCCCGGCCTTCAGCTGGTCGATCTTCGCGGTCGCATTGCCAAGCGGCACGTCCGGCGCCAGGTTGAATGACACCGTCACCGCCTGCAGCTGGCCCTGGTGGTTGACGGAGGTCGGGCCCACGGTGCGCTTGACGGTCGAGAAGGCCGACAGCGGCACCAGCTGCCCGGCCTTGTTGCGCACCGACAGGCGCGACATGTCCTCCTCGAACTGGCGGTCGTCGTCGGCCGCCGAAAGGATCACCTGGTAGGTATTGCTGGGCGCGTAGATGCTGCCGATCTGGCGGTCGCCATAGGCGTTGTAGAGGGCGGTGCGCAGGTCGCCGACGGCGACGCCAAGCACGCCGGCCTTGTCGCGGTCGATCTCCAGCGTGGCCTGCAGGCCGCGGTTCTGCGAGTCGCTGGTGACGTCGCGGAAGTCGGGGTCGGCGCGCATGCGTTCCATCAGCTTGTCGGCCCATCCACCGATGGCGCCGGCGTTCACGCTCTGCAGCGTGTACTGGAAGCGCGCCTTGCTCTGGCGGCCGCCCAGGCGCAGGTTCTGCACCGGCTGCATGTAGACGGCGACGCCCGGAATCTCGCGGAAGCGCTTGCGCAGCTGCTCGAGCACCTGCGGCATCTTCGGCCGCTCGCTGCGCGGCTTGAGCACTGCGAACAAGCGGCCGGCATTCTGCGTCGCGGTCGGGCCGCCGACACCGATGAAGGAGTTGACGTAGGCCACGCTCGGGTCGGCCATCAGGGCGTCGGCCACGCGGTCCTGCAAGGCCTGCATCGCGGGGAAGGAAATGTCCTCGGCCGCCTCGGTGGTGATCTGGATCTGGCCGATGTCTTCCTCGGGGAAGAAGCCCTTGGGGATGGTGACGAACATCCAGGCCGTCATGGCGAAGGTCGCGGCCGCCACGCCCAGCATGAGATTGCGGCGGTGCAGCGTCCAGTCGAGCGTGCGCATGTAGCTGCCGTGGACCCAGCGGTAGCCTCGCTCGAAGGCACGGCCGATGGCGGTGCCGGGCTCGGGATGGGTTTCCTCGTGGTCAATATCGGCCCCCCAGCTCGCCACTTTGTGTGCTTCGCCACCCCCCGAGGGGGAGGCGTGGCCGCCTTGGGGCGGCCCGGCGGCGGCCACGCCGCCCTCGCGCGGCTGATGGCGCAGCAGCCGGCTCGCGAGCATCGGCACCAGCGTCAGCGAGACGACGGCCGAGACCATCACCGCCAGGCCCACCACCACGGCGAACTCGTGGAACAGCAGGCCGATCACGCCCGGCATGAAGAAGATCGGGATGAACACCGCCACCAGCGAGATGGAGATCGAGACGATGGTGAAGCCCACCTCGCGCGAGCCGCGCAGCGCGGCCGCCATCGGCTCCATGCCCTTCTCGACGTAGCGCATGATGTTTTCCAGCACCACAATGGCGTCGTCGACCACCAGGCCGACCGCGAGCGTGATACCCAGCAGCGACACGTTGTCCAGGCTGTAGCCGAAGGCGTAGAGCAGCGCCACGGCACCGATCAGCGAGATCGGGATGGTGGCCGCCGGGATGAGCGTGGCCACCACGCGGTGCAGGAACAGGAAGATCACCAGCACCACCAGCAGCACGGTGCCCAGCAGCGTGAGCTGCACGTCGTGCACCGCCTCGCGGATGGAGATCGAGCGGTCATTGACCATGTTGATCTCGACCGATTGCGGCAGCTCCTCGCGGAAGCGCGGCATCAGCGCGCGCACCGCGTCGACCACCTGCACCGTGTTGGCGTTCGGCTGGCGCAGCACCGCCAGCGAGATCGAGCTCTCGCCGTTGAAGCTGCTGGCGGTCTTGACCGACTCGAAGCTGTCCTCGATGGTGGCCACCTCGTCCAGCCGCACCGGCGCGCCATTGCGCTGGCCGACGATCACCTTGGCGAAGTCGGCGGCCTTGAGCATCTGCTCGTTGGCCTGGATGGTGAGCGTCTGGCGCGGGCCGTCGAGCACGCCCACCGGCGTGTTGGCGTTGGCGAGGCGCACCGCATTGGCCAGCTCGTCGAGCGTGATGTTGCGTGCGTTCAGCAGGTCGGCATCGGCCTTGATGCGCACCGCGAAGGCCTTCCGGCCGTACACCGCGACCTGGGCCACGCCGTCGATGGTGGAGAGCGTGGGCGAGATCAGGTTCTCGGCATAGTCGTTCAGCTCCGCCGGATTCATCGAAGGCGAGACCAGCGAGATGAACAGCACCGGCGCGTCGGCGGGGTTGACCTTGCGGTACGAGGGCATCTGCGTCAGCTCGACCGGCAGCTGCCGCTGTGCGCGCAGCAGCGCCGCTTGCACGTCGACGGCGGCGGCGTCGATGTCGCGGCTGCTGACGAATTCCAGCGTGATCGAGCTCACGCCCTGGGTGTTGACCGAGCTGATGGTCGACAGCCCCGGAATGGTGGAGAACTGCTTCTCCAGCGGCAGCGCCACCGAGGACGCCATGGTGTCCGGGCTCGCGCCCGGCAACTGCGCGTTGACGTTGATGACCGGCGTGTTGTAGCTGGGCAGGGCCGCGACTGGAATCTGGAAGTACGCGAAGATGCCGGCCACCACCGCGGCGGCCGAGAGCAGCACCGTCATCGCGGGACGTCGGATGCAGAGCTCGGAAATGTTCATTGCACAACCTCCGCCCTGCTGGCTGCGGTGCCATGAGCCTTCGAAACGGCCGTGCGGCTCACATGCGCTCCCGCTCCGCGACCACGCTGGCGTTGCCCGGCCTGGCCGATGCGGCGCTTCCCGGCGTTGCCTCGGGGGCGTTGCCGTTCGGGCGCTGCTGCGGCTGAGCGGCGCTGTCGAGCCGCACCTTGCCCCCCGGTCGCACGTTCTGCTTGCCTTCGATCACCACCTGCTCGCCGGGCTCCACGCCGCGCACCGCCACCTGCGTGCCGAAGGTGTACAGCGCCTGGACCTTGCGGCGCGTTGCCGTGCGCTCGGCATCGACCACGTAGACCGAGCTGCCCTCGGCCAGCATCATGATGGCGGCCGCGGGAATCACGGTGGCGCCCTCGAGCGTGCGCACGGTCACGCGGGTCTCGACGAACTGGCCGGGCCACAGGCCCTGGTCGGCGTTGTCGAACACCGCCTTGGCACGCACGGTGCCGATCAGCGGATCGACCGTGTTGTCGACGAAGTTGAGGGTGCCTTTGATCGGCGTCTTGCGCCCGCTCACCAGCGCCTCGACCTGCGTGTGCGAGCGCGCGGCGGCCAGCAGGTCCTGCAGCCTGCCTTCGGGCACCGGGAAGCTGACTGCGATCGGATCGAGCTGGGTGATGGTCACCAGCGACAGGCTGGGCTGCACCAGCGTGCCCGGGTAGATGTTGATGGCGCCGATGCGCCCGGCAATGGGCGCGCGCAGCGTCGCATAGCCGAGCGCCACCTGGGCCGATTGGACCGCGGCCTTGTCCGCCGCCACCGCGGCGCGCTGCGCCTCGAGCTGCGACAGCGTGGCATCGGCGGCGGCCTTGGCGATGAAGTTCTGCGCCACCAGTTCCTGGCTGCGGCGGTACTGGCGCTCCAGGTCGGCCAGCGTGGCCTCGTCCCTCTGCTGCTGGGCGCGGGCCTTGGCGAGGTTGGCCTGGTCGGGGCGGTCGTCGAGCGTGAAGAGCAGTTGCCCTTGCTTGACGAACTGGCCCTCCTTCACATGCACCTCGCGCACCGTGTTCGTGACCTGCGGGCGCAGGTCCACGCTGTTGAGCGAGACCACGTTGCCGTTGACCTGCAGGGTGACCGGCACGTCCTGCTTCTGCGCCGCCGCCAGCGTGACCAGGGCTGGTGCCCCGGCGCCGGGACTGGGCACGGCGGTGCTTCCGGCGGGCGGCGCGCCCGTCTGCGCCACGTCCTGCGTCCTGTTTGCTGCCCAGCGCCACGCGCCGGCCGCGGTCAGGATCAGCACACCCGCGAGGGCGAGGACGAGTTTCTTGTTCATGAGCACTTCTGGATGGGTAGAAAGCCGGCCGCGGTTGTTCGAGGCGCACTTTTGCCTGACAACAGCTATTGGAGCAGGGGTGGGGGACTGCCGTCCATCGGTGCCGTAAAGATAAGTAAAGCGGCCATGAAGCACCGCACGGAAGGTCTTCCGTTCTCGGGGAAAGTGCGGAGGGCCACCGCTAGAATCGCCGCTGCCTCACAGCCTCTGGATGAACACCATGAACCGCTGCAACACCCGCTGGACTGCTCTGATTCTGGTAGCACTGTGCGCCTTGATGGCGCCTGCTGCCGCGCAGGAGCCGGTCCAGACCCAGAACGAGGCCGCGCTTGGCGGCCGCAACTTTCCCGTCGGCACCCTGCGCGGCCGCTTCATGGTCGTGAATGCGCCCGAGATCCAGCTCGACGGCCAGCCCGAGCGGCTCTCGCCGGGCGCGCGCATCCGCAGCGCCCAGCAGATGCTGGTGATGCCGGCCAACCTCACCGGCCAGAACCTGCTGGTCAACTACAAGCGCGATGCCTCCGGCATGGTGAGCGAGGTCTGGATCCTCACGCCCGAGGAGGCCCAGGCCAAGCGCCAAACGGCCGAGAAGCCGCTGCTGAACTTCTGGCCCTTCGTGGCCGACACCGGCCCGCGCGACGACGGCAAGACGCCGTTCGACCAACTGCCCCGCTACGGCCAGTAGCTGTCGAATTCGGATACCGGACGCGAAGGCCTTGCAACCTTCGTGGCCGGATGTCCGCTTTCCGACGGCACCTCCACGGAGCCTCCTCATGACCCCCAAAGTTTTCATCAAGACCTTCGGCTGCCAGATGAACGAGTACGACTCGGACAAGATGGCCGACGTACTGCGCGCCGCCGACGGCTACGAGCCCACCACCGACGTGGAAGAAGCCGACCTGATCCTCTTCAACACCTGCTCGGTGCGCGAGAAGGCGCAGGAGAAGGTGTTCTCCGACCTCGGCCGCGTCAAGCACCTCAAGGCGCGCGGCGTGAAGATCGGTGTCGGCGGCTGCGTGGCCAGCCAGGAAGGCGCAGCCATCATCGCGCGCGCCCCATACGTCGACGTGGTCTTCGGCCCGCAGACGCTGCACCGCCTGCCCGAGCTGCTGCACCAGCGCGAGCGCGCCGGGCAGCCGCAGGTGGACATCAGCTTTCCGGAGATCGAAAAATTCGACCATCTGCCGCCGGCGCGGGTCGAGGGCGCGACCGCCTTCGTCTCGATCATGGAAGGCTGCTCGAAGTACTGCAGCTACTGCGTGGTGCCGTACACCCGCGGCGAGGAAGTGAACCGGCCGCTGGACGATGTGCTGGTCGAGGTCGCCGGCCTGGCCGACCAGGGCGTGCGCGAGGTCACGCTGCTGGGCCAGAACGTGAATGCCTACCGCGGCCGGATGGGCAGCACGGGCCAAGGGGCCGAGATCGCCGACTTCGCGCTGCTCATCGAGTACATCGCCGAGATCCCCGGCATCGAGCGGATCCGCTACACCACCAGTCATCCCAACGAGTTCACGCCGCGCCTGATCGAGGCGTACGCCCGCGTGCCGAAGCTGGTGAGCCACCTGCACCTGCCGGTGCAGCACGGCAGCGACCGCATCCTGATGGCAATGAAGCGCGGCTACACGGCCATGGAATACAAGAGCACGGTACGCAAGCTGCGCGCCATCCGCCCCGGACTCTCGCTGAGCAGCGACTTCATCGTCGGCTTCCCGGGCGAGACCGATGCGGACTTCGACAAGATGATGAAGCTGATCGACGAGCTCGAGTTCGACAACAGCTTCAGTTTCATCTTCAGCCCGCGCCCCGGCACGCCGGCGGCGCAGCTGCATGACGACACTCCGCACGACATCAAGCTGGCACGGCTGCAGCGGCTGCAGGCGGTGATCGACGGCAACGTCAAGCGCTTTGGCCAGGCCCTCGTCGGCACGACGCAGCGCGTGCTGGTCGAAGGCCGTTCGCGCAAGGATGCGAACGAGCTGATGGGCCGCACCGAGTGCAACCGGGTGGTCAATTTCGAAGGCGACCCGCGGCTGGCCGGTCGCATGATCGACGTGCGCATCACCCGTTCGCTGGCGTACACGCTGCGCGGCGAGGTGCCCACCGCGGAATCGACCGCGTCATCGGCGGGGCTCGCCGCGCCGGCCGCCTGATGGCGAGCCTGAAGTCCGCCCGCGGCTCGTTCCAGCAGCTGCTGCTGTTCGCGTTCCTGCTGATCACCGCGCTGCTGGTGGGCGTGGCCCTGCGCTCGGTATTCCAGTACGACGTCCTGATGACCCAGAGCCGCAACGCCGCGGGGCGCGCACTCACGCTCTCGGGCGCGGCGCAGTCCCTGGCCGAGCGCAGCGCCGCGATGGAGCGCGCCGGGCGCCAGTCGCTGGTGCTCAACGACGCAGTGCTGCGCCGCCGTTTCGACGACGCGGCGCGCGACGCGCACCAGGCGCTCGATCGACTCGGCGCCAACGGCCTTCCCGCCACCGGCCTCGACCTCTGGCGGGCGCAACTCGCCGTGATCCAGGGATTGATGAGCGGCGCACCCGAGACCGCGCTCGCTCGCGAGAGCTCGATGGCGATGCAGTTCCGGGACCTCGACGCGCTCAACAGCAATCTCGCCCAGCAGGCCCAGATCCTGATCGAGGCGCAGAACAACGCGCTGGCGCAGCGCATCGAGAACGCTCGCCGGCGGCTGATGCGCGAAGTGCTGGCCGCAAGCGCGCTGGCGGTGGCGCTCGCGCTCGCCTTCGGTGTCTGGCTGGCGCGCCCCTTCAAGCGGCTGCAGCGCGCGATCGTCGGGCTGGGCGAGAACCGGCTCGATGAGCCGATCGACATCCGCGGCCCGGCCGACGTGCGCCGCATTGCCCAACAACTCGAGTGGCTGAGGCTGCGGCTGACCGAGCTGGACGCCGACAAGGCGCGCTTCCTGCGCCACGTCTCGCATGAACTCAAGACCCCCCTGGCGGCGCTGCGCGAAGGGGTTTCGCTGCTGGAGGACGGCGTGACCGGCGCCCTGAACCCGGCCCAGCGCGAAGTGGCGCAGATCCTGCAGCAGAACACCGTCGCGCTGCAGGGGCAGATCGAGGCGCTGCTGCGCTTCAACGCCGCGGCCTTCGAGGCGCGCGAGCTGCGCCGCCAGCGCACGCCCCTGCTGCCGCTGATCGAGGAGCAGATCGAGGCCCAGCGCCTGCAATGGCAGTCCAACGGGCTCACCGTGCGGGCCGAGGGCGAGCCGATCGCAGTGGTGGTCGATCCGGTGAAGCTGGGCACTGCGGTGGCCAACCTGCTGTCCAACGCGATCCGCTATTCGACGCGCGGCGGCACCATCTCGATCGCCGTCTCGAGCACGCCCGACATCGTCTCCATCGAGATCCAGGACGCGGGCCCCGGCATCGCCGAGGGCGACCGCGACCGCATCTTCGAGCCTTTCTACCGCGGCGAGCGCCAACCCCAGCATGCCGTCAAGGGCACTGGCATCGGGCTGTCGATCGTGCAGGAGTACATTGCAGCCCATGGCGGTCGCATCACGCTGCTGCCGGAGGGACCCGGAGCGCGCTTCCGCATCGAGCTGCCGCGCTCCACCTGACCACCGCCCCCGCTTCAAGCGTTTTCTCCGACCCATGCTCTTCAGTCCGATCGCTCGCAGATCCGCATTCGCCATGACCATGCTCGTCGTGCCGCTGCTGCTCGCTGCATGCGCCGCCCCGCCCGAACCGCCGCCCGAGCCGGTCGCGGTGCAGCCGCCACCACCGCCTCCCCCGCCGCCACCGCCGGTGCAGCCCGTCGAGGCCGAGCCGATGGCGCCGGCCACGCAGCCGGCGCTGGTCTTCGCGCAGCTCACGCAAGGCCCGGTGGCCGCCCTGCTCGGTTACGCCGACAAGGTGCGCCCTCTCGGCGGCAACGAGCTCGCCAACGAGATCTCGCGCCTGGGCGAGCCGGGCGAGCAGCCCCTCGTGCAGATGCAGCTGGCACTGCTGCTCTCGCAGACGCGCGCCCCGGCCGATCTCTCGCGCGCGCTCGGCCTGGTGCAGCGCGTGATCGCCAATCCGGCGAGCGAGGCCCAGCCCCTGCACTCGCTCGCCCGGCTGCTGGCCGCACGCTACCAGGAGCAGCGCCGCGTCGAGGACGAGCGCGACCGGCAGGCGCAGCAGCTGCGCGACAGCCAGCGCCGCATCGAACAGCTGAGCGACCGCATCGAGGCGTTGCGTGCCATCGAACGCAGCTTCTCGCGTCCCAACAGCCCGCCACCGCCCGTCGCGCCGGCGGCTCCAAAACCCACGCCATGAACAACACCGGCTCCGCGAAGGAATCCGCCAGCTCGCCCGGCGCCCGCCTGCTGGTGGTGGACGACGACGCGGACATGCTGCGCCTGCTGTCGATGCGGCTGATGGGCGCCGGCTACCAGGTGACCGCGGTGACCTCGGCCGAGTCTGCATTGACGCAGCTCGAGATCGAGCATCCGCAACTGGTGTTGAGCGACGTCCGGCTGCCGGGCCGCGACGGCCTGCAGCTCTTCGACGAGATCCGCAAGCGCCACCCCACGCTGCCGGTGATCCTGCTGACTGCCCACGGCACCATTCCCGACGCCGTCGAAGCCACGGCGCGCGGCGTCTTCACCTACCTCACCAAGCCCTACGACGCCCGCGAGCTGCTCGACAAGATTGCGCAGGCGCTGGCCCTCGGCGCGCCCGCGCCCAGCGGCGGCAAAGGCGTCGACGAGAGCTGGCGCTCGGAGATCGTGAGCCGCAGCAACCGCATGGCCGAGCTGCTGGCCGAGGCCCGGATGGTGGCCAAGTCCGACGCCAGCGTGCTGCTGCGCGGCGACAGCGGCGCCGGCAAGGAATTGCTGGCCCGCGCCATCCACCGGGCCAGCGCGCGCGCCGAGAAGCCCTTCGTGGCAGTCAACTGCGGGGCCATTCCGGAGGCACTGCTGGAGTCGGAGCTGTTCGGCCATGTGAAGGGCGCCTTTACCGACGCGGTGGCCAATCACAAGGGCCTGTTCCAGCAAGCGGACGGCGGCACCCTCCTGCTCGACGAGATCGGCGACATGCCGCCCGCCCTGCAGGTCAAGCTGCTGCGGGTGCTGCAGGAGCACGCGGTGCGGCCGGTGGGCTCGACCCAGTCCATCGAGGTCGACGTGCGGATCATCTCCGCCACCCATCGCGATCTCGATGCCGCCATGGAAGCCGGGCAGTTCCGGGAGGACCTCTACTACCGTCTCAATGTCGTGACGCTGCATCTGCCGCCGCTCTCGGCGCGGCGCGAAGACATCCCGCTCCTGGCCAACCATTTCCTGAACCGGCTATCGAGCAAGTACGGCAAGCGCCTGTCGGGGTTTGCGCCGGAAGCGCTGAAGGCGCTGACCATGGCGCCCTGGCCGGGGAACGTGCGCCAGCTCTTCAACGTGGTCGAGCAGGTCTGCGCGCTGTCCAGCTCGCCGCTGATCCCGCTGGCCCTGGTGCAGCGGGCACTGCGCTCGCCCAGCGTCGAGGTCCAGACCTATGCCGAGGCCAAGCAGCGCTTCGAGCGCGAGTACCTGGTTGGCCTGCTCAAACTGACCGACGGCAACGTGGCCGACGCGGCGCGTCTGGCGGATCGCAATCGCACCGAGTTCTACCGGCTGCTGCAGAAGCATGGACTCACGCCCGGACACTTCAAATCCGATGCCGTGCCGCCGGGCGGCGATGCTGTCGCTGACGAGCGACGATCCTAAGTGCTTGATTTCCTTGGAAATTGACCGAGGCTTTACCAAGGCTGTCGGGATCCGGCGACAGAATCAGGGGTTTTGGTGGTCTTTTGGTTTCAAAAGCCGGTTCCAAACTGATCGAGCCGCGCTAAGCGGTTGATCCCAAAGGATTTTTCCAGGCTGGCACGGGGTTTGCCCTAAGAAGGGCATGACAGCACTTACCAGCCCATCTTTCGCACTGCGTCCGCAGCGCGACGGCCTGCGTCAAAAGCAGTTTTCCCTCTCGCGGTCCCGCGCCGCGGGTCATCCGCCGGCCGGCCTGGCCAACGCCGGCGGTGCGGCACCGGACTGCGTCTTCAAGCGTCTTCCGGCTATTGGCGACACGCCTTCCGTCGACAAGCAACGCGGATGAGTCGCACATGAAGCCCAACGATTTCTCCCAGCTCAACGTTCTCACCGAGGCGGATTTCTCCCGCCGCAGCCCGCTGCGTGAAGAACGCCATCCCAACTCGGTGACGGCGCCGCCGATCAACCGCGGCTCGATGGCGCCGCGTCCCTGGCGCGGCTTCTGGAACAGCATCGGCACGGCCCTGCTCGTGAAGCTCGGCGCCGGCGGCAAGGCAGCGGCTGCGGCGTCGCGCGCACCGCAACGCCCCCAGGCCGCCTGGGAACGCGCGGCCCAGCAGCGCCGCCTGGCCTTCATGGCGCTCACCGTGTTCAGCACGGTCGTCGCCTCGACGCTGTTTGCCCGCGTTCAGCCCGACTACGGCAACCTCTGGCTCGAATACAGCCAGATCGCCCTTTACGGCCTGCTCTCGGGCTGGGTCGTGACCGGCTTCGTGACCGCGCTCATGGGCTTCCATGTCTCGGTGCGCGGAGACAAGCATGCGCTGTCGGCCAAACAGGTGGCCGACCATCCGATGAACCCGGAGGCGCGCACGGCGATCATCATGCCGATCTGCAACGAGGACGTGGCCACGGTCTTTGCCGGGCTGCGCGCGACCTGCGAATCGGTGGCCGCGACCGGCCATGCGAGGCAGTTCGACGTCTTCGTGCTCTCGGACAGCTACACGCCCGAGGTCGCCGCCGCCGAGCGCGCCGCCTGGGAAGATCTGCGCGCCGCGCTGGCGGACAACCCGAACCAGCCGCAGGTCGAGGTGTACTACCGCCTGCGCAAGCGCCGCACCCACCGCAAGGCCGGCAACGTGGCCGACTTCTGCCGCCGCTGGGGCAAGGACTACCGCTACATGGTGGTGCTCGATGCCGACAGCGTGATGAGCGGCGACTGCCTGACCTCGATGGTCAAGCTGATGGAAGCCAATCCGACGGCCGGCATCATCCAGACCGCGACGCAGGCCATCGGCCACGTCACCCTGCACGCCCGCGCCCAGCAGTTCGCTTCGCGCGTGACGGGCCGCCTGTTCACGCTGGGCATGCAGTTCTGGCAGCTCGGCGAGTCGCACTACTGGGGCCACAACGCGATCATCCGCATCGAGCCCTTCATGCAGCACTGCGCGCTGGCGCCGATCAAGGGCACCGGCGGCATGTCGGGCGGCATCATGTCGCACGACTTCGTCGAGGCCGCGCTGATGCGCCGCGCCGGCTACCACGTGTGGCTGGTCGCCGACCTGGTCGGCAGCTACGAGCAGCAACCACCGGACCTGCTGGCCGAGCTGCAGCGCGACCGCCGCTGGTGCCAGGGCAACCTGCAGAACGCCCGCCTGATGGCCGAGCCCGGCCTGCACCCGGTGCACCGCGCGATGTTCGTCACCGGCACCATGGCTTATGCCTCCGCGCCGATGTGGCTCGCCTTCCTGACGCTGGGCACGGCCCTGTGGCTCACCGGCTCGAGCGTGGTCGCGCATTGGCTCGCGATGCCGATGGAACTGGCCGGCCTCTGGCTGTGGACGTTGTGCCTGCTGTTCCTGCCGCGCATGCTGGGCATTGCCGCCGTGGTACTGCGCCGCGAGCAACGCCAGTACGGCGGTGTCGGCGGTCTGCTCAAGAGCGCCGCGCTGGAAAGCACGCTGGCCATCGTGCAGGCGCCCGTGCGCATGCTGGCCCACTCGCTGTTCGTGGTGGTGGCGCTCACCGGCATCAAGCTCGACTGGAAGTCGCCGCCGCGGGAAGCCGCTGCCGTGCCGTGGCGCATCGCCTTCAGCCAGTTGGCGCCGATGTCGCTGGTCATCGCGGCGCTGGCCGTGGGCATCGCGCTGATCGACGTCAGCGCGCTGGCCTGGCTGATGCCCGTGGGCCTGCCGCTGCTGCTGGCCATTCCGCTGACGGTCCTGACCAGCCAGATCGCGCTGGGCAACGCGATGCGTGACCGGGGCTTCCTGGTGATTCCGGAAGAGTCGCGTTCGCCGGCGGTGCTGCAAAGGGCGTGGATGCACGCGGTGCGCCTGGCGCGCGCCTGACGGTCCGCTGCCCATGAAAAAGCCCGCTCGATGAGCGGGCTTTTTTCTTGCTCAGTCCCCCGAAAGGCGAGGGACCGGCCGGCGTCAGAAGCGCGGCATGCCGCCCCCACCGCCACCCATGCCGGGCAAGCCTTTCATGCCACCCATGCGCTTCATCATCTTCATGAGGCCGCCGCCCTTCATCTTCTTCATCATCTGCTGCATCTGCTCGAACTCGTTCAGCAGCCGGTTCACTTCCTGGACCTGCACCCCCGCCCCGGCCGCGATGCGGCGTTTGCGTGTGGCCTTCAGCAGCTCCGGCTTGCGCCGCTCCAGCGGCGTCATGCTGTTGATGATGCCCTCCTTGCGCCGGATGTCGCGCTCGGCGCGGCTCATGTCGGCATCGGTGGCCTTGGCGGCGAGCTGCTGCGGCAGCTTGTCCATGATGCTGGACAGCCCGCCCATCTGCTTCATCTGCTGCAGCTGGCCGAGGAAGTCATTCAGGTCGAACCCCGCGCCGCTCTTGACCTTGGCGGCCAGCTTCTGCGCCGCTGCCACGTCGACGCCTGCCGTGACCTGCTCGACCAGTGCCACGATGTCGCCCATGCCGAGGATGCGGCCGGCATGACGCTCGGCGTCGAACACCTCCAGCCCGTCGATCTTCTCGCTGACGCCGGCGAACTTGATCGGCACGCCGGTCACCTGCCGCACCGACAGCGCGGCGCCCCCGCGCGAGTCGCCGTCGGTCTTGGTGAGCACGATGCCAGTCAGCGGCAGCGCTTCCTTGAAGGCCTTGGCGGTATTGATCGCATCCTGGCCCTGCATGGCATCGACCACGAACAGGGTCTCAACCGGGTTCAGCGCCGCGTGCAGCTGCTGGATCTCGTTCATCAGCACCTCGTCGATGGCGAGGCGGCCGGCCGTGTCGACCAGCAGCACATCGAAGAAATGACGCTTGGCGTGATCGAGCGCGGCGCGCGCGATGTCGAGCGGCTTCTGCTCCGACGTGCTCGGGAACCACTCGGCCCCGGCCTGCTTCGTGACGGTCTTGAGCTGCTCGATGGCCGCCGGACGGTAAACGTCGCCCGAAACGGTGAGCACCTTCTTCTTGCGTTTCTCGATCAGATGCTTGGCCAGCTTGGCCGTGGTGGTGGTCTTGCCGGCGCCCTGCAGGCCGGCCATCAGGATCACGGCGGGCGGCTGCGCGACCAGGTTGATGTCGGCCACGCCTTCGCCCATGGTCGCGGCGAGCTCGCGATTGACGATGCCCACGAGCGCCTGGCCGGGCTTCAGCGAGCCCAGCACCTCCTGGCCCATCGCTTTTTCCTTGACCCTGGCCACGAAGTCGCGCACCACGGGGAGCGCGACGTCGGCCTCCAGCAGGGCCATGCGCACCTCGCGCAGCATGTCCTGCACATTGCTTTCGGTGATGCGGGCCTGCCCGCTGACCTGCTTGACGAGGCGTGAGAATTTTTCGGTGAGGGCGCTGGCCATGGTGTTTCCCGGGGGCGGGATCGGTAGGTGGGGAGCGGGGCGTCTTTGTGAAGGTTCGCGCAAACGCGAGACGCTAAACTCCGGTCGATGATTTTAGCGATCCCCTCCCCACTCGGCGTGGCGCTGGGCATCGCCACCGCCGCCGCCTACGGGGCGACTGCCGCAGCCTCTTCCTGGCTCGGACGGCCTTCCACGCAATGGATGCTGGGCCTGGCCTGGGTGCTGCACGCCTGCGTACTCGCCTGGTCCCTGGCCGGCGGCGACCCGCGCTTCGGCTTCGCGCCGGCGCTGTCGGTCACCGCCTGGCTGGTGATGACGGTCTACGCGATCGAGAGCCGCCTCTATCCGCAGCTCAAGGTGCGGCGCCTGCTTGCGGCCCTGGGGGCGGCCGCCGTGCTGCTCGCGATGGTTTTTCCAGGCACGCCGCTGCACGTCTCGGCGTCGCCCTGGCTGCCGTTGCACCTGGCGCTGGGCATCGCCTCCTACGGCCTGTTCGGCGCGGCGGTCATCCACGCCTGGCTCATGACGCGCGCCGAGAAGCAGATCCGGCTGGCGGCCGAACCGCAGGCCGGCGTACCCCTGCTGACCATGGAGCGACTGACCTTCCGCTTCGTGACCGCCGGCTTCGTGCTGCTGTCGGCCACTCTGCTCGCCGGCCTGCTGTTCAGCGAGCAGCTGTACGGCGCCAATGCGCGCGGCTGGAAATGGGATCACAAGACCGTGTTCTCGGTGCTCGCCTGGATCAGCTTCGCGGTGCTGCTGATCGGGCGGGCGCGCTTCGGCTGGCGCGGCCGCACCGCGCGGCGCGTGCTCTATGCCGGCGCGGCCCTGCTGCTGCTGGCCTATGTGGGCTCGCGCTTCGTGCTCGAGGTGGTACTGGGGCGCGGAGCGACATGAAATACCTGCTGGTCCTCGCGATCATCCTGGTGGCGATCTGGCTCTGGCGCAAAGGCCGGCGCGAAGAGCTGCAGTCGCGCACGCCGCCGCCCGCTCCTCCGCCTCCGCCGGGCAGCATCGGGCCCCCGCAAGCCATGCTGCGCTGCGCGCACTGCGGGCTGCACCTGCCGGCCGCGGACGCGGTGCGCGATGCCGACGGCACAGCGTACTGCAGCGCGGCGCACCGCTTGGCCGCGACGCACTGACAGAGGCTCCATCGATGAGCCGCACGGCTGCACCGAAGGCGAATGGCACCTCAGCCGAAGGCGAACGTACTTCAGTGAGCCGCCGGGCCGCTCCCAAGGCGAATGACACCTTGGCCCGCGGGGCGGAGGTTGCCTCATGAGCACCTTCCTCTGGTCGCGTGCCGAGCCAGGGACCGACTGGACGCCGCTGGACCAGGCGGTCAGCCGGAACAGTTCGGCCTTGCTGCGCCTGTGGCGCGGCTTCATGACTGCGCGCAGCTTCGTCGCCGTCGTGCTGCTGCTGCTCCAGGCCCTGGTCCTGGCGCTCGGGCAGGCCGTGCAGCCGATCGTCCTCGCACTGGCGGGCGGCTACCTGGTTGCCACCCTGCTGGTCGCGCGCTATGCGCTCTTCCAGCCTCCGGTGCGGCGCTTCGGCACGGCCTGGCTGTCGACCATCGGCGTCGACCTGGTGGTCTTCAGCGCGCTGCAGCTCCTGCAGGTGGGCAGCATCAACTACACGCCGTTGTTTGCCCTGCCGGTGCTGATGGGCGCCGTGCTGGGCAGCGGTGCCGTCGGCCTGGGCACCACGGCCATGGTCACGCTGCTGCTGCTGGTGCATGCCGGCTGGTATTGGCTGCAGCAGCAGGCCGAACCATCGGCGCGCTTCGTGCAAGCCGCGCTGACCGGCACCGGCCTGTTCGTGGTGGCGCTGCTGGCGCACGAGCTGGCGCGGCGGCTGATGCGCGAGGAAGCGCTGGCGCAGCGCAACCGGGGCACGGCGCAGATGCATGCCCTGGTGAACGACCTGGTGATCGAGACGCTCAGCGAAGGCGTGCTGGTGGTCGACGCAAAGGGGCAGGTGCACGCGGCCAATCCCGCGGCGGACGCCATTCTCGGACAGGGACTGGCCCAGCTCGAGCTGCCTTTCGCGCTGGGCACGCACCCGGCCTGGATGCCGCTGGCCGCGATCGCGCGCAATACCTTCGCGCGCCGCACGTCGCAGTCGCGCGAGATCCCCATCGCGCAGGCCCAGGGCGCGCCGCGCGAGGTGCGCGTGCGCACGCGACTCACCCGCTCCGCCGAGCGTGGCATCGAGAGCCTGTGCGTGATGTTCCTCCAGGATCTGCGCGAGCTCGAGGCACGCATCCGCACCGAGAAGCTCGCGGCCATGGGGCGCATGTCGGCCGCGGTCGCGCACGAGATCCGCAACCCGCTTGCCGCGATCACCCAGGCCAGTGCGCTGCTGGGCGAAGACCTGGTCGATCCCGGCCACCGGCGGCTGACGACCATGGTCCAGCAGAACGCACAGCGGCTGTCGCGCATCGTCGACGACGTGCTCGACGTCGCCCGCGCCCGCCAGCAGCGCGTGCTGGCGCTCGGCGAACAACTGGTGCTCGATCCCACCGTGCGCACGCTGGCCGAGGAATGGGTGCGGCAAACGCAGCGCCAGGGCGTGCTGCTGGTGCTGGAGGCACCCGGCAGCGTGGTGCGCTTCGACATCGAGCACCTGCGGCGCATCCTCGTGAACCTGCTCGACAACGCGGCGCGCTATGCGGGCGCGCGCGACGGCTCGATCCAGGTGACCACGCGATTGAACGCGGCCGGCCGCGCCAGCCTTCAGGTGTGGAGCGACGGCGCGCCGCTCGAGCCCGCGGTGCAGCGCCATCTGTTCGAACCCTTCTTTTCGTCCGAGAGCCGCTCCAGCGGCCTCGGCCTCTATCTGTGCCGCGAGTTGTGCGAGCGTCACGGCGCCACCATCGGCTACGAGCGCCGTGCCCTGCCGGCGGGCGGGCCGGAGGGCAATGAATTCGCCGTCACCTTCGTGCCGGGCGAAGGCGGGCTGACACAATAGCGCCGTGAGCAGCCTCAATCCGCCCGCGCCCCGCCCCGCCCAGATCCTGGTCGTCGACGACGAGCCCGACCTGCGCACGCTCTACGAGCTCACGCTGCTGCGCGAGGGCTACCGCGTCGAGGCGGCTGGCAGCGTGTCGGAGGCGCGTGAACATCTGGACGCCGGCCGCTTCGATGCCGTGATCACCGACATGCGCCTGCCCGACGGGCTTGGCATGGAGATCCTGCAGCGCATCCAGCAGGAGCAGCGCAGCGAGCGTTGCGTGGTGATGACGGCCTACGGCTCGGCCGAGAACGCGGTCGAGGCCCTGAAGGCGGGCGCCTTCGACTACCTGACCAAGCCGGTGGATCTCAAGCAGTTCCGCACCGTCGTGGCTTCGGCGGTGCAGGCGCAGGCCGCACCCGCGCGGCCGGTGCGCCAGGCGGAGGACAACGGCAGCAAGCTGGCCGCGACCATCGGCAACGCGGGCACGGCGGCGCTCGAAAGGCTGGTCGGCAACTCCGAGCCGATGCGCCTGGTCAAGTCACGCATCGCCAAGGTCGCCCGCGGCATGGCACCGGTGCTGGTGCGCGGCGAGTCCGGCACCGGCAAGGAGCTGGCGGCGCGCGCGGTGCATGCGTGCAGCCAGCGCAGCGACGGGCCCTTCGTCGCGGTCAACTGCGGCGCCATTCCCGAGAACCTGCTCGAGGCCGAGTTCTTCGGCGCCAGAAAAGGCTCCTACACCGGCTCCTCGCAAGACCGCGACGGCTACTTCCAGGCCGCGCGTGGCGGCACGCTCTTCCTCGACGAGATCGGCGACCTGCCGCTGGCGATGCAGTCCAAGCTGCTGCGCGCGATCCAGGAACGCAGCGTGCGGCCGATCGGCTCGACCCAGGAAGACGCAGTCGACGTGCGCATCGTGAGCGCCACGCACAAGGACCTGCAGGCCGAGGTGCAGGCCGGCCGTTTCCGCCAGGATCTGTTCTACCGGCTCAACGTGATCGAGATCGCGGTGCCGGCGCTGCGCGAGCGTCGCGAGGACCTGCCGGCGCTCTGCGAGGCGCTGCTGGCCCGGATCGCGCGCGACGCCGGCATGCCGATCCCCGCGCTGTCGCCCGAGGTGCTGCAGCGGCTGTCGCAGCATCCGCTCAACGGCAACGTGCGCGAGCTCGAGAACCTGCTCCACCGTGCAGTCGCCCTGAGCGACGGCGATGTGCTGCATATCGATGTCTCGAGCCCCGCGGCACTGCTCGAGCCCGCGAGCACGTCGCCCACGACAGCGGCACAGGCACCGGCCGAACAGCCGCAAGCCGCGCCGGCTGCCGCGAAACCCGCCACGGTGCCGAGCGATCTGCAAAGCTATCTGGACCAGCAGGAACGCGAGATCCTCGTGCGCGCGCTGCAGGAAAGCGGCTTCAATCGCACCGCGGCCGCGGCGCGCCTGGGCCTGAGCCTGCGGCAGATCCGCTATCGCATCGCGCGCCTGGGCATTGCGACGCCCGGCGGCGACGACAACAATGGCAGCGGCGCCGACGACTGAGGGCCGCAGCGCGGAGCTCTGGCAAGACGGCTGGTACCGCTTCGCTCGATCGCTGCGCTCCCCGAACTTCGGACCGCGCCCGGCCGGCGCGCAGATCGACCTGATCGTGCTGCATTCGATCAGCCTCCCGCCCGGCCGCTACGGGGGCGACGAGGTGCAGCAGCTCTTCACGAACCAGCTGGACTGGGATGCGCATCCCTACTTCGACAGCATCCGCGGCCTCGAGGTGTCTGCGCATTTCTATGTGCGGCGCAACGGCGAGCTCTGGCAGTTCGTGAGCTGCGACGACCGCGCCTGGCACGCGGGACCCTCGTTCTGGCGCGGCCGCGCCAACTGCAACGACGATTCGATCGGCATCGAGCTCGAGGGCCAGGAGGGCGAGCGCTTCGAATTCGCGCAATACGAAACCCTGGCCAGTCTCTGTCCTGCCATCGCGCAGCGCTACGCCATCGCGTTCGTCGCGGGCCACGAGCACATCGCGCCCGGCCGGAAGGCGGACCCCGGCAGCGGCTTCGACTGGCTGCTTCTGCAACAGCAGTTGGGCTGGGAGCGAACGATGTTTCCCGACACGGTCATGGCGCGCTGAATTTTTTCAATCTTCGCCGCGACCCCGATGCGCGGGCGCCACGCCGCCGACATCGCCGCCTTGGCACGCAGCCGCTCAGCAACCATGCGCCTTCCAAGCCCAAATGCGTTCGCAGGGCGCATGGAGAGCGGTACGCGCTAAGGTGGTTCAGTAACGATGCGGCATAGCTCCCCATCCAGGCCGCTTTCAGGGGATGCATGCCATTGAACTACAAGGAAAACACTACATCTAGTGGGTTGTGGCCCTCTGAGACCCCAGATATAGTGTGCCCTGCCCCGTGCCCTCATGCCGAACAACCGGCCAGACGCGGCACGGCCGCCCCAACAAGAATTGCCTACAGAGGACCGAATGCAAACTGCCCAGAACCATCCCGCCACGTCCCGCGCCGTTCCCTCGACGCCGCAACAAGCCCGTGACAAGGCCGGCTCCCCCGCCGGCAATGCGCTCGCCAATTACCAGATCATCCGCCGCAACGGCGCGGTCGTTCCCTTCGAGCCCAACAAGATCGCGCTCGCGATGATGAAGGCCTTCCTCGCGGTGCACGGCACCCAGGGCGCCGCCTCCGCCAGCGTGCGCGAGACGGTCGATACCCTGACCCAGGGCGTGGTGCGCGCCATGCTGCGCTCGCGCCCGGGCGGCGGCACCTTCCACATCGAGGACGTGCAGGACCAGGTCGAGCTCGGCCTGATGCGCGGCGGCCATCACGAGATCGCTCGCGCCTATGTTCTGTACCGCGAGCGGCGCGCGCAGGAGCGCTCCAGGCAAGGCGAGCAGGATGCCCCGATCGCCGTCTCCACGCTGCACGTGCTCGACCGCGGCGAGCGCGTGGCGCTCGACCTCAACGAGCTCAAGGGCCTGATCGCGTCCGCCTGCGCCGGCCTCGGCGAAAGCATCACCGACGGCCCCATCGTGGCCGAGACCATGCGCAATCTCTACGACGGCGTGCCGCTCGACGAGGTCTACAAGGCCTCCATCCTCGCCGCCCGCACGCTGATCGAGAAGGACCCGGACTACACCTTCGCCACCGCGCGCCTGTTGCTGCACACGATCTTCAAGGAAGTGGTCGGCCGCGAAGTGCCAGCCGCCGCTCGCGCCGAGGCCTATGCCGACAACTTCCCGCTGTTCATCAAGAAGGGCGTCGACAACGAGTTGCTCGACGAGAAGCTGCTGCAATACGACCTGTCCCGCCTCGGCGCCGCGCTCAAGCCCGAGCGCGACCTGCAGTTCGACTATCTCGGCCTGCAGACCCTGTACGACCGCTACTTCCTGCACGTGCGCAAGACCCGCATCGAGCTGCCGCAGGCTTTCTTCATGCGCGTGGCGATGGGCCTGGCGCTGAACGAAATCGACCGCGAGGCGCGCGCGATCGAGTTCTACGAGGTACTGTCCTCCTTCGACTTCATGTCCAGCACGCCGACGCTGTTCAACAGCGGCACGCTGCGCTCGCAGCTCTCCAGCTGCTACCTGACCACCGTGCCCGACGACCTGGACGGCATCTACGAGTCCATCAAGGAAAACGCCCTGCTCTCCAAGTTCGCGGGCGGCCTGGGCAACGACTGGACCCGTGTGCGCGCGCTGGGCAGCCACATCAAGGGCACCAACGGCGAGTCGCAGGGCGTGGTGCCCTTCCTCAAGGTCGTGAACGACACGGCGGTCGCGGTCAACCAGGGCGGCAAGCGCAAGGGCGCGGTCTGCACCTACCTGGAAACGTGGCACCTCGACATCGAGGAGTTCCTGGAGCTGCGCAAGAACACCGGCGACGACCGCCGCCGCACCCACGACATGAACACGGCGAACTGGATTCCCGACCTGTTCATGCGCCGCGTGATGGAAAAGGGCAGCTGGACGCTGTTCTCGCCCTCCAGCGTGCCCGACCTGCACGACAAGTTCGGGGCCGACTTCGAGGCCGCCTACGTGGCCTATGAAGAGAAGGCCGCGCGCGGCGAGATCAAGCCCAGCCGCACGGTCCAGGCCACCGACCTCTGGCGCAAGATGCTCACGATGCTGTTCGAGACCGGCCATCCCTGGATCACCTTCAAGGACGCCTGCAACGTGCGCTCGCCCCAGCAGCACGCCGGCGTGGTCCATTCGTCCAACCTCTGCACCGAGATCACGCTCAACACCAGCGATACCGAAACTGCCGTCTGCAACCTGGGCTCGGTCAACCTGCTGCAGCACCTGAAGGACGGCAAGGTCGACCAGGAGAAGCTGCAACGCACGGTCGCGACGGCGATGCGCATGCTCGACAACGTGATCGACATCAACTACTACGCGGTCAAGAAGGCGCGCGACTCCAACCTGCGCCACCGCCCGGTCGGCCTGGGCCTGATGGGCTTCCAGGACGCGCTGTACGAGCTGCGCATCCCCTACGCCTCGCAAGAGGCCGTGCAGTTCGCCGACGAATCGATGGAAGCGATCTGCTACCACGCCTACTGGGCCTCGACCGAACTGGCGCGCGAGCGCGGCCGCTATTCCAGCTACAAGGGCTCGCTGTGGGACAAGGGCGTGCTGCCGCCCGACACGCTGGACCTGCTCGAGAAGGCGCGCGGCGGCTACGTCGAGGTGGACCGCTCGTCCACGCTGGACTGGAACGCACTGCGCCAGAAGATCAAGGCCGACGGCATGCGCAATTCCAACTGCGTCGCCATCGCGCCGACCGCCACCATCTCCAACATCATCGGCGTGGACGCCTCGATCGAGCCCTGCTTCGGCAACCTCTCGGTCAAGTCCAACCTCTCCGGCGAGTTCACCGTGATCAACCATTACCTGGTGCGCGACCTCAAGCGCCTGGGCCTCTGGGACGACGTGATGGTGATGGACCTCAAGCACTTCGACGGCTCGCTGCGCCCGATCGATCGCGTGCCGCAGGACGTGAAGGCGCTCTACGCGACCGCGTTCGAGATCGAGACCACCTGGCTGGTCGAGGCCGCGGCGCGCCGCCAGAAGTGGATCGATCAGGCGCAGTCGCTGAACATCTACATGGCCGGCGCCTCGGGCAAGAAGCTCGACGACACCTACAAGCTCGCGTGGCTGCGCGGCCTGAAGACCACCTACTACCTGCGCACGCAAAGCGCCACGCACGCCGAGAAGTCGACGGTGCAATCGGGCCGGCTCAACGCGGTGTCCTCCGGCTCCATGGATGCGCCTTCATCGGGCATGAGCGCGCTCGAAGCGGCCGCGGCGGCTGCGCAAGCGCAGCTCAGCGCAATGCCCGCGACCGACATCGCCTTCTGCGGCGTGGACGATCCGACCTGCGAAGCATGTCAGTGATGTCGGCGTGAAGACGCAGCGATTCGCGGCATCGCCCGACAAATGGCGATGCATGCGAACAACATAACGGCAACATAAACGGAGCGCGATGTGAAGAGCACTTTGCAACTCACATCGTTGCTCACATAATTTGAGCATTGGATTTTTCTATGTTGACCTGGGACGAAGAAGTCAAGCCCTCCTTGCCAAAGGATCTGCAACAAGGCATGCGGCAACCATCGAACGGCGACGCGCAAGCCAGCCGCTCGCTGGAGCACCCGACTTCGCAAACAGCGCCCACCCTTGCCCCCGTCGCCCGCAAGCTCGATGACGGCGCTGTCGCGCGCGCACCGCAGCAGCCCGCGCCCGCAATGCCGGCCGCACGCCGCGTCAAGGCAGCCGACAAGCGCATCATCAACGGCCAGACCGACGTCAACCAGTTGGTGCCGTTCAAGTACAAGTGGGCGTGGGAGAAGTACCTCGCCACCTGCGCCAACCACTGGATGCCGCAGGAAGTGAACATGACGCGCGACATCGCGCTCTGGAAAGACCCGAACGGCCTGAGCGAGGACGAGCGCCGCATCGTCAAGCGCAACCTCGGCTTCTTCGTGACGGCCGACTCGCTGGCCGCCAACAACATCGTGCTGGGCACCTACCGCCACATCACGGCGCCCGAATGCCGCCAGTTCCTGCTGCGCCAGGCCTTCGAGGAGGCGATCCACACCCACGCCTACCAGTACATCGTCGAGTCGCTGGGCCTGGACGAGAGCGAGATCTTCAACGCCTACAACGAGGTCCCGTCGATCCGCGAGAAGGATCAGTTCCTGATCCCCTTCATCGACGCCATCAGCGACCCGAACTTCCACACCGGCACGCACGAGAACGACCAGACGCTGCTCAAGTCGCTGATCGTCTTCGCCTGCCTGATGGAAGGCCTGTTCTTCTATGTCGGCTTCACGCAGATCCTTGCGCTGGGCCGCCAGAACAAGATGACCGGTGCCGCCGAGCAGTACCAGTACATCCTGCGCGACGAGTCGATGCACTGCAACTTCGGCATCGACCTGATCAACCAGCTGAAGCTCGAGAACCCCCACCTCTGGACTGCGGAGTTCAAGGCGGAGATCAAGGCCCTCTTCCTGAAGGCCGTGGAGCTCGAGTACCGCTACGCCGAAGACACCATGCCTCGCGGCGTGCTCGGCATGAATGCCTCCATGTTCAAGGGCTACCTGCGCTACATCGCCAACCGGCGCGCGCAGCAGATCGGCCTGGAAACGCTCTTCCCGAACGAGGAAAACCCGTTCCCCTGGATGAGCGAAATGATTGACCTGAAGAAGGAGCGCAATTTCTTCGAGACCCGTGTGATCGAGTATCAATCGGGTGGTGCGCTCTCCTGGGATTGAATTGTTCCGACAACAAAAATGAATTCAAGAATAGCCATCCCCGTCGACATGCACCGGAGAGTGCGGCGGCGGTGAAGGCGCAGGTGTTCATGGCGCTGGAGCTCGATCCAACGTCATGAATCGCTTCACGATGACCAACATGCGTGGAGTGCTTCAAAGGTTGATTTTTTCAACTTGATCAAGGAGAAAAGAGAAATGGCAACTGCAAAGAAAGCGCCGGCGAAAAAAGCCGCTGCAAAGAAGGCTCCGGCCAAGAAGGTCGCTGCTGCAAAGAAGGCACCGGCCAAGAAGGTCGCAGCGAAGAAGGCTCCTGCCAAGAAGGTAGCGGCCAAGAAGGCGCCGGCGAAGAAGGCCGCAGCGAAGAAGGCTCCTGCCAAGAAGGTAGCGGCCAAGAAGGCACCGGCGAAGAAGGCCGCAGCGAAGAAGGCTCCTGCCAAGAAGGCAGCAGCCAAGAAGGCGCCTGCGAAGAAGGCCGCAGCGAAGAAGGCGCCCGCGAAAAAGGCGCCTGCGAAGAAGGCCGCAGCCAAGAAGCCCGCCGCGAAGAAAGCAGCGAAAAAGCCTGCTGCCAAGAAGGCCGCGAAGGCGCCTGCCAAGGCCCCCGTGACGCCTGCGCCTGCGGCGCAAACCACGCTGAACCCCCAGGCAGCCTGGCCGTTCCCGACGGCCAGCAAGCCCTGAGTCGCTCAGCAGCCTTGAAGGCAAAAGCCCGGCACTTCGGTGCCGGGCTTTTTTATTGCAGGCCGGAGTTCAAAGTCCGAGTGCCTGGCGATCCACCTGGTAGTTCTGCGGGCCGCGCTGCGCGATCTTGAGCGCGCCAAGGCGGTTGCCCAGTGCGGCACAGCGCGAGAGGGGCCAGCCCTGCTCCAGGCCGTACAGCAGCGCGCCGCGCCAGGCATCGCCGCAACCCGTGGGCTCGACCACGGCAGTGGGCTTGACGGGCAGCACATGCTCGCGCTCGCCCCGGATCCACACCTCGCAGCCCTCGGCCGCGAGGGTGACGACCAGGCCCTGCACCCGTTCGGAGATCTCGGCGAAGCTCCAGCCCGTGCGCTGCGACAGCATCTTTCCCTCGTAGTCGTTGACCACCACCCAGCTCGCCAGCTCCACGAAATGCCGCAGCGCCTCGCCGTCGAACATCGGCAAGCCCTGGCCGGGATCGAAGACGAAGGGAATGTCGGCTGCCTTGAACTGCTCGGCGTGCTGCAGCATCGCCTCGCGCCCGTCGGGCGCCACGATGCCCAGCCGGATATCGTCGCGCGCCGTCACCTTCGTGATGTGCGCCTGCTGCATGGCGCCTGGATGGAAGGCCGTGATCTGGTTGTTGTCACGGTCGTTCATGATCATCGCCTGCGCGGTGAAGCTGTCGTCCACCTGCCGCACGAACTCCGTGCTGATGCCGAGCGAGCGCAGCCGCTCCAGATAGTCGCCGCCATCGCTGCCGACCGTGGCCATCGGCAACGCCCTGCCGCCCAGCGCGTTGAGGCTGTAGGCGATGTTGCCGGCGCAGCCTCCGAAATCGCGCCGCAGGCCGGGAACCAGGAAGGATACGTTGAGGATGTGCAGCTGATCAGGAAGGATCTGATCGGCGAACCGGCCCTCGAAGGTCATGATCGTGTCGAACGCGAGAGAACCGCAAATCACTGCTGCCATGTATGAACCACCGGTTGGGTTGAGGAAGAGAAAGAAGAAAGGCGCCGTCTTCAGGGGTAGAAGGCCAGCAGATGGAAGCCCGCGACCGGCGGCAGCGCCGCCGCCTCGGGACCGGTGAGGGCGAGTGGCAGCGAGGCCGCGCGCTCGGCGCGCGCCGGCAGCACGGAGGGCGCACCGAACTCCGCGGGCATGAGGACGCGCCGCACCACGGCCCGCTCCTGGGTGTCGAGCAGGGAAAGCTCGATCGCCGGCATCGCGAGCGGCAATGGCGCGCCGTTGCGCAAGGTGAAGTTCAGCCTGTAGGCGTCGCCGCTCTTCTCGCGCGCGAAGGAGGCGCCGTCGATGGTGATGTCGCCGATCTGCCTGGGCGCCGAGAGCTCGCAGCCCGTCAGCCCGCACAAGGCCGCGAGCGCCGGACGCAACGAAGGCTGCCGCGCCGCGATCAGGTCGCGCTCCTGGTGCAGCACCTGCACGACCAGGAGGATCGCCGCGAACACGGCCACGCCCACCAACGCGCGACGCACACCCGTGCGCTGCCAGAATGCCGCATCGCCGGCAGCGGCCGCAGCGAAGCGGGGCAGGCGCCGCGGATTGTCGAGCACAGGCTCGGGCTCGCTGGCCGCCAGCACCACGGGCGCCGACTCGCGCGCGGCCCGCTCTTCGCCCCGTGCCTTCGCGCGGGCGATCTTGGCGGACTTGGCACGCGCGCGGCGCAGGGCTTTCTGCAGCTGCACGCTGGCAGCATCCTCCTCGGCGGTGCTTTTCGGCACCGCTTTCGCCTCGTCCTGCGGCGGCTCCGCCGGGCGCGCCTCGCGGCCGATGGGCGGCGCGGCCGCCAGGTTCAGGTCGATGTTCGGGAAGGGCGGAAAGGAAGGGTACGGCGGCACCACATGCGGCTTCGCTTCGACCATTGGCGCTGGCGTCTCGGGCCAGGGTTCGTCGGCGAGGACACCGGCGAAGGACTGCGGATCGGATTTCTGCACCGGCGCCTCGGGCTTCGCCGGCGCTTCGGATGCCGGCACGTCGGCGACTGGTGCGCCGGCGGGCGGCGGCTCGGTCTCGGTCTCGGTCTCATGCTCATGCTCGTGCTCGTCATCGAGGAAGTCCGCCTCCTCGATGTGCTGTCCGAGCGCCTCCCCAGGCGGCTCGGCCTCCTCCTGCGCGAGCAAGGCCGGGGGCGGCGCCGGCGCTGGGGGCGGCGCGCTTGCCGCTGCTTCGTCGAGCGGAGCAGGCACCTTGGGCGCAACGGCCGCGTCGGGCGTCTCATGCAGGTCGAGCGTTGCATCGAAGACCTCGCTGCAGCGGCCGCAGCGCACCCAGCCTTCGGAGATGCGAAGCTGGTCCCTCACCACCTTGAAGGTGGTGCCGCAGGCAGGGCAGCGGGTGACCAGGCTCATGAGGCGCCGATTGTATTGGGCCGGCCCCAACGCTGGCGGGCTCAGAGCCTTGCGGTCATCAGGATCCAGCCGTCCTCGGTATCGCTCACTTCCAGGGCGGCATAGGGCCCATAGGCCAGCTTCAGCTCATCGGCCTGGCGCGCAAGGATGCCGGCCAGCACCAGCGAGCCGCCGGGCGCCACATGCTCGCACAAGAGCGGCGCCAGCACCTTGAGCGGGGTCGCAAGGATGTTCGCGAGCACGATGTCGTAGCGGCCGCGGGCGAGTTCGCTCAGGCCAGCGTTCAGTTGCACGCCATTGGCCTCGGCGTTGAGGCGGGTCGCGTCGACCGCGGCCTCGTCGATGTCGACGGCATCGATTTCCGCAGCGCCGAACTTCGCCGCGCCGATCGCGAGGATGCCGGAGCCGCAGCCGTAGTCCAGCACGCGCTTGCCGGTCATCCCGGCGCGCGAGGCGATCCAGCGCAGGCACATGCGCGTGGTCGGATGCGTGCCGGTGCCGAAGGCCAGCCCCGGGTCCAGCCGGATCACCTGCCGCGCCCCGGCCGGCGGCTCGTGCCAGGTGGGCACGACCCAGAACTCCGGCGTGATCTCGACCGGCGCGAACTGCGATTGCGTGAGCCGCACCCAGTCCTGCTCGGGCACATCGACCAGGCCCAGCAGCTGGCACCCGTCGAAGAAGTCCTGCGCCGCCAGCACGGTGGCCGCTTCGCGCGCCTGCGCCTCGTCGGCGAAGAGAGCGATCACGCGCGAGCGTTGCCAGCCCTCCTTCGGCGGCGGCATGCCCGGCTCGCCGAAGAGCGCCTGCTCGGCATCGGTCTGCGCGTCCGCGTCCTCGACCGAGACGCTCAGCGCGTCCAGCGCCTCGAGCGCATCGCTGACCGTCTCGACACGGTCTTCCGGGACGAGCAGGCGAAGTTCGAACATGGGGCGCCCCCGCTCAACGCTTGTGGGCCGCGAGCCACTCTTCGAGGTAGTGGATGTTGGTGCCGCCGTTCATGAACTTGGCGTCGACCATCAGCTCGCGGTGCAGCGGGATGTTGGTCTGGATGCCTTCCACCACCGTCTCGTTCAGTGCCGTGCGCATGCGCGCGAGCGCCTGTTCACGGGTGTCGCCGTGCACGATGATCTTGCCGATCATCGAGTCATAGTTGGGCGGCACGAAGTAGTTCGTGTAGACGTGCGAATCCACCCGCACCCCCGGCCCGCCCGGCGGATGCCACATGGTGATGCGGCCCGGCGATGGCGTGAACTTGTAAGGGTCCTCCGCGTTGATGCGGCACTCGATGGCGTGGCCCCGCATCTCGATCTGGCGCTGGGTGAACGGAAGCCGCTCGCCGGCCGCGACCATGATCTGCGTCTTCACGATGTCGATGCCGGTGGTGAACTCGGTGACCGGGTGCTCAACCTGCACGCGCGTGTTCATCTCGATGAAGTAGAACTCGCCGTTCTCGTAGAGGAACTCGAAGGTGCCGGCGCCGCGGTAGCCGATCTTCTTGCAGGCCAGGGCGCAACGCTCGCCGATCTTCTCGAGCAGCTTGCGCGGGATGCCCGGCGCGGGCGATTCCTCGATCACCTTCTGGTGGCGCCGCTGCATCGAGCAGTCGCGCTCGCCCAGGTAGACCGCGTTCTTGTGCTTGTCGGCCAGCACCTGGATCTCGATGTGGCGCGGGTTCTGGAGGAACTTCTCCATGTAGACCGAGGGATTGTTGAAGGCCGCGGCGGCCTCCGCCTTGGTCATCTGGATCGCATTGACCAGCGCCGCCTCGGTGTGCACCACGCGCATGCCGCGCCCGCCGCCACCGCCCGCCGCCTTGATGATCACCGGATAGCCGATGGCGCGCGCAATGCGCTTGTTGATGGCGGCGTCGTCGGACAGCTCGCCCTCCGAGCCCGGCACGCAGGGCACGCCGGCCTTGATCATGGTCTGCTTGGCGGACACCTTGTCGCCCATGATACGGATCGACTCGGGCGTCGGGCCGATGAACTGGAAGCCGCTCTGCTCGACACGCTCGGCGAAATTGGCGTTCTCGCTCAGGAAGCCGTAGCCCGGGTGGATGGCCTCGGAGTCCGTCACTTCGGCGGCCGAGATGATCGCCGGCATGTTCAGGTAGCTTAGGGAGGACGGCGCGGGGCCGATGCACACCGCCTCTTCGGCCAGCTTCACATACTTGGCGTCGCGGTCGGCCTCGGAATACACCATCACGGCCTTGATGCCCAGCTCACTGCAGGCGCGCTGAATGCGCAGGGCAATCTCTCCGCGGTTAGCGACCAGAATCTTCTTGAACATGGTCACTCGATGACAAACAGCGGCTGGCCGTATTCGACCGCCTGACCGTTTTCTCCGAGGATCTGTGTGACGGTGCCGGACTTGTCGGCCTCGATTTCGTTGAGGATCTTCATGGCCTCGATGATGCAGATCGTGTCGCCTTCCTTCACCTGGCTGCCGACTTCGACGAAGGCTGGCGCGCCGGGACTGGAGGAGCGGTAGAAGGTACCGACCATGGGTGACTTGACCACATGGCCACTTGGCGCTGCCTCCGGGGCCGGCGCCGCCGGAACGGGTGCGGCAATGGCACCGGCCGGGGCGGGGCCAGGCACTTGCGCAGCCGGCGGGGCCGGGACGGTTTGCACATATTGGACCGGCGCCGCCGTTCCGCCCTTCACGATGCGGACCTTGCCTTCGGTTTCAGTGATTTCCAGTTCGGAAATATTCGATTCGGACACCAGATCGATCAGTGTCTTGAGCTTGCGCAGATCCATGGGACTCCAGCGCCGGCTTTGCCGGTCATAAGGACGTAACTCGCGAGAAAATCGGTGTACTTCGGCGTTAAGCCGTCAACTGCCCGATTGGGGAGGATCGATTCTAGCTATGAACTATGCCCGCCGCCACGCTTGGAGCTCGGCCGGCTCGATCTTGCCCATTTTACGCGCGGCGATTGCGCCCCCGGCGTCCACCACCAGGCTGAAGGGCAGCCCGCCGGCCGTGTTGCCCAAGCCCTTGACCAGCTCGGTCCCTTGCAGGCCGGCCAGTCCGATCGGATAGCTGACCGGCGTCTTGGCGAGGAACTTGCGCACCGCGCTGGGCTGATCGATCGCCAAGCCCACCACTTGCCAGCCGTTGGCTGCATTTTCGCGGAAGAAAGCGTCGATCATCGGCATTTCTTCGACGCAGGGCGGACACCAGGTCGCCCAGAAATTGATGAGAAGCGGCTTGCCTCTAAGCTGCTCGAAGACGAGCTCTCCCCCTTCCGGGCGCTCGAAGCGCTGGGCCCAGAAAGCGGCGTCCAACCGCTCGCCGCTGCCATTGGCGCGCCGGTGCCACACCGCCCCGCCGACACCGGCAATTGCCGCTACCGCGGCGACGCTCCCATAGAGCCAGCCGCGGCGCGTGGGCCTCGGATTCATCCGTTTTCCTTTTCGATCAGCCGCCGCAGGGCAGCCATGTTGCCCCGAGGCACACGCCCCTGGGCGTCGGGCTTGAGGGCGCCGCGCAGGTCGTCGAGGTCATAGATCAGCAGATGGACGCCGATCTCCTCGCCGAGGGCCCGGCTGGCCACATGGATGCTCAGCGCCTCGACCTGCTCGCCATGAAAGCCCGTGACCATGCGCGGTTCGTAGTCGACGTGGTGGTCGATCAGTGTGATTTCGGCCGACTTCGGGTCGTCGCAGAACAGCTGGATATAGATGTCCGACAACCGCGTCGCCGTGCCGTGCCAGACCGCGCCGCCGATGTGGGGCCGGTATTCGGCCATGTGCTCCATCCATTCGAGCGCCAGCGTCCGCAACGCGTGCAGCTCCTTGGGCTGCGTATCGGCGCAATAGAGCCGGATGTAGTCCCGCACCTCGTTCTCGACCTCGTCGTTGTGGGGCAGCGGGGTGCGCGCAGGCAGGCCCAGGTCGCGCAGCGCGCGGCGCTTGGCCGGGCCGTACTCCAGCCCCTCCTCGACGATGAGGCGGGCTGCTGCGGCGGCGATTTCCTGCTTGGGCACGTCCATCGACCCATTTTGCACAAAGGAGGGCACGTACAGAAGAGCTGCCTGCGGGGCATCCCTAGAATCGGCCGATGCACATTCACATCCTCGGCATCTGCGGCACCTTCATGGGCGGTCTGGCCGCGCTGGCGCGCGAGGGCGGCCACCGGGTGACCGGCTGCGACGCCGGCGTCTATCCGCCGATGAGCGACCAGCTGCGCGCCCTCGGCATCGAGCTGATCGAAGGTTACGGCGCCGACCAGATGGCGCTGGCGCCGGATGTCTTCGTGATCGGCAACGTGGTGTCGCGGATCCGGCTCGCCGACGGCACGCCCAAGTTCCCGCTGATGGAGGCGATCCTCGACGCCGGCGCCCGCTACACCAGCGGCCCCCAGTGGCTGGCCGAAGAGGTGCTGCAGGGCCGGCATGTGCTGGCCGTGGCCGGCACGCACGGCAAGACCACTACCACCTCCATGCTGGCGTGGATTCTCGAGCGCGCCGGCCGCGCGCCGGGCTTCCTCGTGGGCGGGGTGCCGCTGGATTTTGGCGTCTCGGCCCGGCTGGGAAGCGGCGCGCAGAAGCTCTTCGTGATCGAGGCCGACGAATACGACACTGCATTCTTCGACAAGCGCAGCAAGTTCGTCCACTACCGCCCGCGCACCGCCATCCTCAACAACCTCGAGTTCGACCACGCCGACATCTTCGACGACCTGGCCGCGATCGAACGGCAGTTCCACCACCTGGTGCGCACGGTCCCGGCGAGCGGCCGCGTCGTGGTCAATGCGACGGAGGACAGCCTGCAGCGCGTGCTCGCCCAGGGCTGCTGGAGCGAGCTGGCCCGCTTCGGTGCCGGCGGCGAATGGCAGGCGCGGGGAACGCACGACGCCTTCGACGTGCTTCGGCAAGGAGAGAAGGTCGGCCGCGTCGAGTGGGCACTTTCGGGGCTGCACAACCAGATGAACGCGTTGGCCGCCATCGCCGCGGCGGAGCATGTGGGCGTGGCGCCGGCCGAAGCAGCCTCGGCGCTGGCGGGATTTCGGAACGTGCGCCGGCGCATGGAGGTGCGAGGCACGATCGATCGGCCCGGCGGGCCGATCACGGTCTACGACGACTTCGCCCACCACCCTACTGCCATTCGCACCACGCTCGAGGGCCTTCGCAAGAAGCTCGACGCCGGCGGGCATCGCGGCGAGCGCATCCTGGCTGCCTTCGAGCCGCGCAGCAACACCATGAAGCTCGGCACCATGACCGCCCAGTTGCCGTGGAGCCTGGAACAGGCCGACCTCGCCTTCTGCCACAGCGGCGGGCTCGAATGGGACGCCGCGGCAGCGCTCGCGCCGATGGGCGCACGCGCGCGCGTCGCCGGCGCCATCGAGCCGCTGGTGGCGCAGATCGTGGCAGCAGCGCAACCCGGCGACCATATCGTCTGCATGAGCAACGGCGGCTTCGGCGGGGTGCACGAAAAGCTCCTTTCGGCCCTGCGCGCGGCAGAATGAGCGGATGCGCGCGCAGGAACTGATCGACACCCTGAAGCTGGCGCCCCATCCCGAGGGCGGCTGGTACCGAGAGGTTTTCCGCTCCGCGGCGCAGGTCTCGCCCGCTGACGGGCGCACGCCGCGACAGGCGCTCACCACCATCTACTTCCTGCTCGAGGCGCAGCAGCATTCGCGCTGGCACCGCGTGCTCTCCGACGAGGTCTGGGTCCATCTCGAAGGGGCACCGCTGGCGCTCTGGACCACCGACGCGGCCTTGCGAACGCCGCCGGCGCACATCAGGCTCGGCCCCGTCGACGTGCACGGAACCCATCCGCAGCACACGGTCACTGCCGGCCGCTGGCAGGCAGCGAAGCCACTGGTGACGCCGGGCAGCGCCGACTACACGCTGGTCAATTGCACCGTAGGGCCCGGCTTCGACTTCAACGACTTCTCTTTCATGCAGCCCGACAGCGACGAGGCGGCGCTGCTGCGCCACCACTGGCCGGCGCTGGCCGAGCTGATCTGAAGCGCCGACGAGGCCCTTTGCCCTTTTCTTCAGCCCCGGCGTGCCTTGACCGCCTGCGACAGCACTGCCAGCACCTGCGCCGAATCGTCCCAGCCCAGGCAGGCGTCCGTGATGCTCTTGCCGTATTCGAGGTTGGCGACGCTGTCCTTGCCGGCGCTGAATTTCTGGGCACCGGCGTTCAGATGGCTCTCGACCATCAAGCCGAAGATGCTGCGGCCGCCATGTGCGATCTGTCCCGCGATGTCCTGGGCCACTTCGATCTGCTTCTGGTGCTGCTTGCTGCTGTTGGCATGGCTGCAGTCCACCATCAGCGTCGCCGGCAGCCTGGCGGCCTCCAGGTCCTTGCAGGCGGCGGCCACGCTGGCGGCGTCGTAGTTGGGCGCCCTTCCGCCGCGCAGGATGACGTGGCAGTCCTTGTTGCCGTTGGTCTGCACGATCGCGACCTGGCCGTTCTTGTGGACCGAGAGGAAGTGATGTCCGCGCGCCGCCGCCTGGATCGCATCGGTGGCGATGCGGATGTTGCCGTCGGTGCCGTTCTTGAAGCCGATGGGCGCCGACAGCCCCGAGGCCAGCTCGCGGTGCACCTGGCTTTCGGTGGTGCGCGCACCGATCGCGCCCCAGGAAATCAGGTCGCCGATGTATTGCGGCGAGATCACGTCGAGGAACTCGCTGCCGGCCGGCAGGCCGAGCCGGTTGATCTCGATCAGCAGCTGGCGCGCAATGCGCAGCCCTTCGTCGATGCGGAAGCTCTCGTCGAGGTACGGGTCGTTGATCAGCCCCTTCCAGCCCACCGTGGTGCGCGGCTTCTCGAAGTAGACCCGCATCACGATCTCCAGCGTGCCGTGGTACTTGTCGCGCTCGGCCTTCAGGCGCCGGGCGTATTCGAGCGCGGCGTCCGGGTCGTGGATCGAGCAGGGGCCCATCACCACCAGCAGCCGGTCGTCCTTGCCGCTCATGATGTTGTGGATGGCCCGGCGAGTGCCGGTGATCAGCGTCTCAACCGGCGTGCCGCGGATCGGGAAGAAGCGGATCAGGTGTTCGGGAGGGGGTAGCACGGTGATGTCCTTGATGCGTTCGTCGTCGGTTCGGCTGGTTTTCTCGACGCTCGCATACCAGTTCTCCGTGGCGGGGACGTTGCTCGTGCTCATGGTTCGTTCCTTCAAGGGATGGAAATCATCGGGGCATAAAAAAACCGCCGGGCTGGAGGCGCCGGCGGTTTTGGGAGGGGTGTTCAGTGTGCTTTACGCGCTCGCCTCTCGTCCGCCGGAGTCCGGGAACCAAAAGTACGAAAAGAAGAACGCGACGCGCGAAGACATAGGGGCGGAATGTAGCACAGGAAAATAAAGTGCCCGTTGCGCAAAGGCGTCAGGCGGTGCCGCCGACGGTCAGGCCGTCGATGCGCAGGGTGGGTTGTCCGACGCCGACCGGCACGCTCTGGCCTTCCTTTCCGCAAGTGCCCACGCCGGAGTCGAGCGCCATGTCGTTGCCGATCATGGTGACGCGCGTCAGCGCGTCCGGGCCGTTGCCGACCAGGGTCGCGCCCTTCACGGGGTACTGGATCTTGCCGTTTTCCACCCAGTACGCCTCGCTGGCCGAGAACACGAACTTGCCGCTCGTGATGTCGACCTGGCCGCCGCCGAAGTTGGTGGCGTAGAGCCCCTTCTTGATGCTGGCGACGATCTCCGCTGGCACCTTGTCGCCGCCGAGCATGTAGGTGTTGGTCATGCGCGGCATCGGCACGTGGGCATAGCTCTCGCGGCGGCCGTTGCCGGTGGGCTTGACCTTCATCAGCCGCGCGTTGAGGGAATCCTGGATATAGCCCTTGAGAATGCCGTCCTCGATCAGCACGTTGCGTTGCGTGGCGTTGCCCTCGTCGTCGACGTTGAGCGAGCCGCGGCGGTCCGCGATGGTGCCGTCGTCCAGCACGGTCACGCCCTTCGCAGCCACGCGTTCGCCGATACGGCCCGAGAAAGCGCTCGACCCCTTGCGGTTGAAGTCACCCTCCAGCCCATGGCCGATCGCTTCGTGCAGCAGGATGCCGGGCCAGCCCGGGCCGAGCACCACGGTCATCTCGCCCGCGGGCGCCGGGCGCGAGTCCAGGTTGACGAGCGCCTGCTGGACCGCCTGGTCGACGAACTCGGCAATGCGCGCCTCGTCGAAGTAGGCGAGGCCGAAACGCCCGCCGCCACCGCCCGAGCCCACCTCGCGGCGGCCGTTCTGCTCGGCAATCACGGTGAGCGAGAGGCGCACCAGCGGCCGCACGTCGGCAGCAAGGGTACCGTCGGCACGCGCCACCAGCACCACGTCGTATTCGCTCGCCAGGCCCGCCATCACCTGCGCGACCCGTGGATCCCGCGAGCGCGCGAGCTTCTCGACCTTGCCCAGCAGCTCGACCTTGGCGGCGCTGTCGAGGGTCGAGATCGGGTCCACGCCGCCGTACAGCGAACGGCTGGTCGCGACCTTGCGCGTCGGCGCCTTCACCCGGCCGTTGCGCCCCGCGGCGGAAATGGTGCGGACGGTGCGAGCCGCGTCGAGCAGCGAGGCCTCGGAAATGTCGTCCGAATAGGCGAAGGCCGTCTTCTCGCCGCTGACGGCACGCACGCCCACGCCCTGGTCGATGCTGAAGCTGCCCGTCTTGACGATCCCCTCCTCCAGGCTCCAACCCTCGCTGCGGGTGTACTGGAAATAGAGGTCGGCGTCGTCCACCTTGTGGGCGGTGATCTCGGCCAGGGCGCGCAGCAGGTGCGATTCGTCCAGACCGAAGGGCGTGAGCAGGAGCTGCTGCGCCGTGGCGAGGCGCTCGAGGGTGGGTTCGCGGGAGATCATCGAGCGATTCTAGGCTCGCCCCCCGGATGACGCTCGGAAGCCGTGAATGAGCTTCTCAACTCTGCATCAGCCTCTTGGCTCGCGCGATCGACATCAGCATCCCCAGCGCCAGGCCCAGCGTCACCATCGCGGTGCCGCCATAGCTGATGAAGGGCAAGGGCACGCCCACCACTGGCAGGATGCCGCTGACCATGCCCATGTTCACGAAGGCGTAGGTGAAGAAGATCATGGTCAACGCCCCGGCAAGGAGGCGCGAGAACAGCGTCGGCGCGTCCAGCGCGATCGCCAGGCCGCGAAAGATCAGGAAGATGAAGGCCGCGATCAGCGCCAGGTTGCCGGCCAGCCCGAACTCCTCGGAATAGGCCGCGAAGATGAAGTCGGTCGTGCGCTCGGGAATGAACTCCAGGTGCGTCTGCGTGCCCTGCATGAAGCCCTTGCCGCCGACCCCGCCGGAGCCGATCGCGATCATGCCCTGGATGATGTGGAAGCCCTTGCCCAGCGGGTCCTTGGTGGGGTCGAGCAGCGTGCAGACGCGTTGCTTCTGGTAGTCGTGCAGCACGCGCCAGTCCACGCCGTCGGCGCACAGCTGCGATTCGAAGCCCACGATGAGCGACACCGCGATCACCCCGATCAGCACCGGGGGCACGATCAGCTTCCACGAGAGGCCCGCGAAGAAGATCACCGACAGGCCGGCCGCCAGCACCAGCAGCGACGTGCCGAGGTCGGGCTGCTTCATGATCAGGCCCACGGGCACCGCCAGCAGCACCGTCGCGACCACGAAATCCAGGGGGCGCAGCTGGCCCTCGCGGCGCTGGAACCACCAGGCCAGCATCAGCGGCATGGCGATCTTCAGGATCTCGCTCGGCTGGATCACCATGCCGACATTGATCCAGCGGGTGGCGCCCTTCTTGGTGATGCCGAACAGCGCCACCGCGATCAGCAGCCCCACGCCCACCAGATAGATGGGCACGGCGAAGAACATCAGCCGCTGCGGCGGCACCTGCGCCACCACGAACATGATGAAGCCGGCCAGCAGCATGTTCCGGCCGTGGTCCATGAAGCGCGTGCCGTGGTCGTAGCCGGACGAGTACATGGTCAGCAGCCCGGCGCAGGCCAGCAGGAACACCGCGAAGGCGAGAAAGCCGTCGAAGCCCTGGAACACGGGCGCGATGCGTCGCGCGAGGGAGGGCTGGTGGAACACGGCGGACATGGGCGCGGATTATCCGCCCGCAGCCACCTGCTTCACGGACAATCGCCGAAGGACCATCGGTCCTTGAGTAAGACAAAGGCATGAAGCTCGCGCCCACCACCCACCTGCTGTATCTCCATGGCTTTCGCTCGTCGCCGCAGTCGACCAAGGCGCGGCAGATGGCCCAGCGCGTCCGCGAGCGGCACCCCCTGCTGCACTGGTGGTGCCCGCAGCTGCCGCCTTCGCCGCACGAGGCGATCGACCTGGTCATGCGGGGCATCGCGCAGTGGCCGCGCGAAAGCATGGCGGTGGTCGGCTCCTCGCTGGGCGGCTTCTACGCCACCTACGTGACCGGCATGACGCATTGCCGCGCGGTGCTGCTGAACCCGGCGGTCCAGCCGGCGCGCGACCTGGCGAACTACATCGGCGAGCAGACGTCCTGGCACGATCCGGCCGAGCATTTCTATTTCCGCCCCGAGTACATCGACGAGCTGCGCGCGCTCGACATGGGCCCGCTCGCCCTGCCCGAACGCGTCTTCGCGGTCATCGCCAAGGGCGACGAACTGCTGGACTGGCGGGAGATGTCGGCCCGCTATCCCGGCAGCCGCATCAAGCTGCTGGACGGCGGCGACCACGCCCTGTCCGATTTCGAGCGGCATCACCTCGACGAGGCGATGGCCTTCATCGACCCGGCCTGAGGCGCGGCGCCCTGCCACGCATGGGACAATCCGCGCCATGTTTGTATTGTTCGAAGAAGCCGGCAAGTACCTGGGTGGACGCGTGCTGTCGGAGGCGGAGTCCTCGGCGCAGGTGGAGCTCGATTCCGGCAAGCGCGTCAAGGTGAAGGGCGCCAACATCGTGCTGCGCTTCGAGAAGCCCGCGCCGGCCCAACTGCTGGACGAAGCCCGCGAGCTCGCCACCGGCATGGACCTCGACCTGGCCTGGGAATTCGCACCCGAAGGGGAGTTCGGCTTTGCCGAGCTGGCCTCCGATTATTTCCAGACCCAGCCCACCCTGGTCCAACAGGCCGCTTCGCTCCTCGCGCTCTTCGAGGCGCCGCACTACTTCCGCCGCGCCGGCAAGGGCCGCTTCAAGAAGGCGCCGGCCGAGATCGTGCAGCAGGCACTCGCGGCCATCGAGAAGAAGAAGCTGGTGCAGGCCCAGATCGCCGAATGGGCCGCGCAGCTCGGCGCCGGCGAGTGCCCGGCCCCGGTGCGCGAACAGCTCTACAAGATCCTCTTCAGGCCCGACAAGAACGCGCCCGAATACAAGGCCGTGGTCGAGGCCGCGCGCGCCACGCAGCGCCCGCCCCTCGAACTGCTGCAGCGCGCCGGCGCAATCGACTCGCCCTATCAGTTCCACTGGCGCCGCTTCCTGTTCGAGAACTTCCCGAAGGGCACCGGCTTCCCCGCGCTCAAGGCCCCGGCCATCGCCGACGAGTTGCCGCGGGCCGAGGTGCAGGCCTTCTCCGTCGACGACTCGCACACCACCGAGATCGACGATGCGCTCTCGGTCACGGGCCTCGGCAGCGGCACGGTGCGCGTCGGCATCCACATCGCGGCGCCGGGCCTGGCGCTGGCGCCCGGCGGCCCGATCGACCAGGTGGCGCGGACGCGCATGTCCACCGTCTACATGCCGGGCCACAAGATCACCATGCTGCCCGACGAGGTGGTGGAGACCTACACCTTGCAAGAGGGCCGCGATTGCCCGGCCGTCTCGCTCTATGCCGATTTCGACGAGGCCACGCTGGCGCTGAAGGCCACCGAGACCCGCCTCGAGCGCGTGCCCATCGTGGCCAACCTGCGGCACGACCAGCTCGACGGCTTCATCACCCAGGCCTGGCTCGAAGACGCCTCGGTCGACAGCCCGGGCACGCCCGAGGTGGCCGCGCGGCTGCGCGAGCCGCTGTCCTTCCTGTTCCGCCTCGCCAAACAGCTGAAGGCGCAGCGCGAGGTGGTGCGCGGCAAGCCGGAGAGTTTCAATCGGCCCGACTACAACTTCCGCCTGCCCGATGCAGACGGCGAGCCCACCGGCGACGAGCGGGTGCAGATCACGACCCGGCAGCGCGGCGCGCCGCTGGACCTGGTCGTGTCCGAGGCGATGATCCTGGCCAACAGCAGCTGGGGCGGCTGGCTTGGCGAGCTCGGCGTGCCGGCCCTCTACCGCAGCCAGGCCAGCCTGGCGCCCGGCATCAAGGTGCGCATGGGCACCAAGGCGCTGCCGCATGCCGGCCTCGGCGTGAAGAGCTACGCCTGGAGCACCTCTCCGCTGCGCCGCTACACCGACCTGGTGAACCAGTGGCAGATCATCGCGGCCGCACGCCATGGCAAGACCGCCGCGCTGGCAGCGCCCTTCAAGCCCAAGGATGCCGACCTGTTCTCGATCCTCTCGGGCTTCGATGCCGCCTACAGCGCCTACAACGCGCACCAGGGCGCCATGGAGCGCTTCTGGACGCTCAAGTACCTGGAACAGGAGGGCATCGCCGAGCTCGAGGCGACGCTGATCAAGGACGTGCCCAACGGCGCCCTGGCGCGGGCCGACGCGCTGCCGCTGGTGTTCCACGTCACCGGCACCCAGGGCCTCGCGCGCGGGGCTCGCGTACGCGTCAAGCTCGGCGAGGTCGACGAGATCGCCCTCGACGTGCACGGCACCGTCATCGAGCGCCTCGATGCCGCGCCGGCCGAAGCGGTGGCCGAAGAGGAAGGCGACGAAGAGGAAGTCGCCGGGCCGATCGCCATTGCAGTGGACCTCGCCGACAGCGACGAGGCCGCCCCCCCGGAGAAACTCCCGGCATGAACCTGCGCGACCTGAGCAGCCTGCAGCTCGCGCTCGGCATCTCGGTCGCGGCGCACGCGCTGCTGCTCGCGTTTCGCTTTGCCGACCCGGAGGCTTTCAACCGGGTCTTCACCGAGACGCCGCTGGAGGTCATCCTGGTCAACGCCAAGACCAACGAGCGCCCCGAGAAGGCCATGGCCATTGCCCAGAGCTCGCTGGCCGGCGGCGGCGACCTCGATCGAGGCCGAGCCACCAGCCCGCTTCCGCCCTCCACCTTCAACACCATCGGCGATTCGATGGAAGATGCCCAGCGCCAGGTGGAGGCCATGCAGGCGCAGCAGATGCTGCTGCTGGCGCAGATCAAGGAGCAGCTCGCAGCGATGCCGCGGCCCGACCCGCGCCACCAGGGCAACCCCAGCGAGGCCGCGGCGCGTGAGGAAAAGCGCCGTCAGCTCGTCAAGATCCTGGCCGAGATCGAGCGCCGCGTGAACGAGGAGAACGCGCGGCCCAAGAAGCGCTACCTGAGCCCGGCCACGCGCGAAGCCACCTACGCCGTCTATGTCGACGCACTGCGCCGCAAGATCGAGGCGCGCGGCACCGAGAACTTCCCGGAGCTCGCAGGCAAGAAGCTCTATGGCGAGCTCACGATGATGGTGACCGTCAACTTCGACGGCGCGATCCTCGGCACCGAGGTCATCGAAGGCTCCGGCAATACCACCCTGGACCGGCGCGCACAGGCCATCGTGCGCAGCATCGGCAACTTCGGCAAGTTCACCGACGCAATGCGGCGGCAGACCGACCAGATCGTGCTGCCGTCGCGCTTCAAGTTCACCCGCGACGAGACGCTCGAGGCACAGGTCTCCTCGTCGTCCAAGCAGTGAGCGAGGCACCATGGATCTCTACTGCGTCATGGGCAACCCGGTCGAGCACAGCCGCTCGCCATGGATTCATGCACGCTTCGCCGAACTGACCGGCCAGGCGCTGGACTACGGTCGCCGCCTGGTGCCGCTGGACGGCTTCGAGGCCGCGGTGGCGGCCTTCCGAGCCGAGACAGCCGGGACGGCGCGCGGCTGCAACGTCACCGTGCCCTTCAAGTTCGAGGCCGCAGCGCTGGCGCAGCACCTGAGCCCGCGCGCCATGCTGGCACGCGCGGTCAACACGCTGCGCTTTGACGCGGACGGCATCCACGGCGACAACACCGACGGCGCCGGCCTCGTCGCCGACATCACGCAGCATGCCGGCGTCGCGCTGGCGGGCAGCGAGCTGCTGCTGCTGGGCGCCGGCGGCGCCGCGGCCGGCGTGCTGGGCCCCCTGCTGGAAGCGGGCCCGCGCCGCGTGGTGGTGGCCAACCGCACGCTGGCCAAGACCATCGCGCTGGTGCGGCACCACGCGGCACTCGCGCTGCAGCACGGCATCACGCTGGAGGCCCATGAACTGCATTCCGTGCCCGGCGAGTTCGACGTCATGGTGAACGGCACCGCCTCGAGTCTCGCCGGGGGCGAGGTGCCGGTGGCGGCCCGGGTGCTGCGGCGCGGCGCACTGGCCGTCGACATGATGTACGGGCCGGCCGCCGCCGGCTTCCTGGACTGGGCCCGCGAACACGGCGCCGTGCCGCGCGACGGATTGGGCATGCTGGTCGAACAGGCGGCCGAGTCCTTCGCCTTCTGGCGCGGCGTGCGGCCGCCTTCGGCCCAGGTGCTTGCCGAACTGCGCGCGGTGGTCGACGGCAAGTGAAGGCCATCCTGCGCTGGGTGCTGTGCCTGCTGTTCGCGGCGGTTGCGCTCGAGGTCTTCTTCATCGGCCGCATCGCCGCGATGGCGGTGATCGATCCGCAATCCACCGCCTTCCAGCGCTCCGAGGCCTGGCAGCTCGCGACCGAGGGGCGCCGCAACGGGGAGCGTCGTTGGAAACAGCAGTGGGTGCCTTATTCGCAGATCGCCGAGAGCCTCAAGCGCGCGGTGATCGCGAGCGAGGACAGCGAGTTCATCTATCACAACGGCGTCGAGTGGGAGGCTGTCGAGCGTGCGCGCCAGCGCAATGCCAGGGCCGAGCAGATCGCGGCACGGCGCGCGGCACAGATGCGCGCGCGCGGCAAGGAGCCGCGCCCGGTCCAGATGCGCGGCGGCTCGACCATCACCCAGCAACTCGCGAAGAACCTGCTGCTGTCCGGCGAGCGCACGCTGCTGCGCAAGGGCCAGGAGCTGCTGCTCGCGGTCGCGCTGGAGCTGCTGCTGGACAAGCAGCGCATCCTCGAGATCTACCTCAACAGCGTTGAGTGGGGCGAAGGCATCTTCGGTGCCGAGGCGGCTGCGCAGCATTACTTCAGGAAGCCGGCGTCGCGGCTCGGTGCGCAGGAGTCGGCGCGACTGGCGGTGATGCTGCCGAGCCCGAAGTTCTTCGAGCGGCGGAATGGATCGGCCTATCTCACAGGCCGCACGGCCACCATCGTGGCGCGCATGCCATCGGCAGAGCTGCCCTGATCTGGCAGGACAGCGCCGGTGGTGGCGAAGGGAAATCTGGAGCGGGAAAAGAGTCTCGAACTCTCGACCTCAACCTTGGCAAGGTTGCGCTCTACCAACTGAGCTATTCCCGCGTTTGAAGGGTGCGAATCATAACGGAGAAAAACATGCATGCGCCGCCCGTATCATCGCCGCCATGCTTGCAAAGTTCACGGGGTGGGTGCTGCTGGGCCTCATCCGGCTCCTCACTGGTGCCCAGGCGCGCTGGTGGGGCTGTCCGCCCAAGGCCGAGCAGCGCATCTACTTCGCCAATCACCAAAGCCACCTGGACCTGGTGATGATCTGGGCCGCGCTGCCCGAGGAACTGCGCAGCATCACGCGGCCGATCGCGGCGCGCGACTACTGGGCCACGACGCCCTTCAAGCGCTGGATCACCACCGAGGTGTTCAACGCCATCTACGTGGAGCGCGGCGGCAGCGCACCCGTGCCGGCGCCCGAGCCTGTCGCGGCGCCGCGCGAGCGCATCGAGCCCGTCTTCGAAGAGGCGATGCCGATCGTCTCCGAGCCAGTCGAAACGATGCAGGGAGAACTGCCGCTGGCATCACCGCCCGCCGACTTCGCGCCCACGCCGCAGCCGGGCAGCGCCGAAGCCCTGGTGCCTCTGCAGCCGCTGATCGACGCGCTGCAGAGCGGCGACTCGATCATCATCTTTCCCGAGGGCACGCGAGGCCACACCGGCGAGCCGCAGAAGTTCAAGTCGGGCCTCTACACGCTGGCGCAGATGTTCCCCGAGGTGGTGCTGGTCCCGGCCTGGATCGACAACGTGCAGCGCGTGATGCCCAAGGGCGAGGTGGTGCCGGTGCCGATCCTCTGCTCGGTCACTTTCGGCGAGCCGATCCGACTCGAGGAGGGCGAGGAGCGCCGCCCCTTCCTCGACCGCGCGCGCGAAGCCGTGATCGCGCTGCGGTACGTGTAGATGACCAGGGCCTGTTAACGCTATGCAAGGGGTCGCGAAGGTCGCCACAGCCCGCCCATCAAGGCGCGCGACGCCGCGTGTGCATGTGCACACGCAAGGAGCGCAACGCCGGGGGGTGGGCTGTGGCGACCTTCCCTCCGGGTTGCCCCGCAAAGGGGCCGTCTGCGGCGTTGCCCGCGCTTGCAAGGCATCAGCCTTGCGGCGCGCAGGCGCCTTGCATCCAGCCCCTTTGCGGGGCAACGCGACCCCTTGCATAGCGCTAACAGGCCCTAGATGAACGAATACCTTCGCCAGCTCTCGCCCACCCACCAGGTCGCGGCCCTCTTCTTCATCGTCTTCGGCCTGCTCGTGGTGGTGAGCACCGTGGCCTTCCTGCTGACTTTCCGCGAACGCCGCAATCCCCAACACGACGAGCGCTGGCAGCGCGAGCTGGCGCACTTCCGCCGCCTGCTGGGCACCACCTGGTTGATGGCGGTGATCTTCTGGATCGGCTGGGCCCTGGGCGAGACGGTGGCCACCGTGCTGTTCGCGCTGATCTCCTTCTTCGCGCTGCGCGAGTTCATCACGCTGTCGCCCACGCGGCGCGGTGACCACCGCAGCCTGATCCTCGCCTTCTTCGTGGTGCTGCCGATCCAGTTCTGGCTGGTCGCGACGGCGCGCTTCGACCTGTTCACCGTGTTCATTCCGGTCTACGCCTTCCTCGCCATCCCGGTGGTGAGCGCGCTGGCCGACGATCCGAACCACTTCCTCGAGCGGAATGCCAAGCTGCAGTGGGGCATCATGGTCTGCGTGTACGGCATGAGCCATGTGCCGGCGCTGCTGCTGCTCACCTTCCCCGGCTACGAGGGCAAGAGCGCCTTCCTGGTGTTCTTCCTGGTCTTCGTGGTGCAGACCTGCGTGCTGGTGCAGCACCTGATCGCGCGGCGCACCAGCCTGCCCGGCAGCGAGGATGGCGACGAGGCCCCTCGAGGCTTCCTGAAGCGCACGGGCGACTGGCTTTTCAGGGACGCGCCGGCCGCGCCGCACGTGAGCAGCAGTTTCAACTGGCGCGGCTGGACGATCGGCATGGCAATCGCTAGCCTGGTCGGCGCGATGTTCTCCTTCATCACGCCGTTTCGCTTCGGCCAGGCGCTGGCCGTGTCCCTGCTCGCATGCGTGGCCGGCTCCATGGGGCACCTGGTGATGAAGGCGCTCAAGCGCGACCGCGGCATTCCCAGCTGGGGCGGGCGCGGCATGGGCGTGACCGGTGCCAACGGCCTGCTGGACCGCGTGGATGCGCTGTGCTTCGCGGCGCCGGTGTTCTTCCACTCGGTGCGCTGGTACTTCGACGCCTGAAGAACGGCATGCGCATCCTCGGCATCGACCCCGGCCTTCAGACCACCGGCTTCGGCGTGGTGGACATGGACGGCCATGCGCTGCGCTATGTCGCCAGCGGCACCATCAGCACCCGCAGCGTGCGGAAGGGCGAGCTGCCGGCGCGGCTCAAGGTGCTGTACGACGGCATCGGCGAGATCATTGCGACCTACCGGCCCGATGCGGCGGCGGTGGAGATCGTGTTCGTCAACGTCAATCCGCAATCCACCCTGCTGCTCGGCCAGGCGCGCGGCGCCTGCCTCACCGCGCTCGTGACGAACGCGCTGCCGGTGGCGGAGTACACCGCGCTGCAGATGAAGCAGGCGGTGGCCGGCCATGGCCGCGCCGCCAAGCCGCAGGTGCAGGAAATGGTGCGGCGCCTGCTGTCACTGCCCGGCGTGCCCGGGAGCGATGCCGCCGACGCACTGGGCATCGCGATCACCCACGCCCATGTAGGCAGCTCGATGGCTCGGCTCGGGCAGGCGGCGGTGCTGGCGCGCAGCACCAGCGGGATGTATCGGAAAGGCCGGACGCGCTAGGACTGGCCGTTCGGCGCTATCAGCGCAGCAGCTGATGCGTCGAGGTCTTGGCTGCCTTCTTGTCAAAGGTCAGTATGGGCGCGTAGCCGGCAGCCTGTGCGCGCGCGGCCAGCAGGTAGTCCGAAAAATCCGCGGGACCGGCTTGGTAAAAATCCAAGGCCTGTCGAACCAGGCCCGGCGACTCGATCTTAAGCAGATCATGATCGAGCAGCGCGCTCAAAGCCTCGTGGATCACATCGCGTGCATAGCCATAGCTACGCTCCAGTACCCAGCCGAGTTCGCAAAGCACGATGTGATCGACATAGGCAGGCGAACGCGCGCTGGCGTTGTCGCGCAGCCAAGTCTCCACAATGGCCGCCTGGCGCGCGTCGTCGTTGGTGAGCAATCTCACCAGCAGATTGGTGTCGAGCGCGCTCACTTCCTGGTGCCGGAGCGTTGCTTCTCACGCAGGTGCTCAGCGACCCCGGCATCCATCTCTTCCACCGACAGTGCCCGTCCGGGGCGTGCCAGCAGTCCGCGCAGGTTCTTGGCCGGCGTGGCGGGAGGCCGCTTCAGGACGATCGTGTTCTCATCCACCACCGTCACCAGGAGCCGGTCGCCCGCTTCCAGACCGAGCCGAGCCCTCGCCGCGCTCGGCAGCGTCATCTGGCCTTTGGATGTCAGCGTGGTTTGCACGATGTTCCTTACAAAAAGGTAAGGATATCACTTCACAGCGCCCGCTCCGCGATCAGCACCGCAAAGAACCCGAAGGCCGCCAGCAGCGTCCACTTGAGCACGATCCACCCAAAGCGCTTGTACTTGGGCTGGCCGGTGCCGGCATAGAAGGCGAAGGAAACGCCGGCCACCAGCAGGAGCAGCAGGATGGCCCAGCGAAACAGCAGCATCGCGTCTCGGAGGCGGCCTACCAGGCTCGCGCGACTTCGGCGAAGCCGGCCGGTGCCTGCTGCTGATCTTCGAAGCTGACAATCTCGTAGGCGTCCTGCTGGGCCAGCAGCTCGCGCAGCAGCTTGTTGTTGAGCGCATGGCCCGAGCGGAAGGCGCTGTAGGCCGCGAGCAGCGGGTGGCCGATGACGTAGAGGTCGCCCATGGCGTCGAGGATCTTGTGCTTGACGAACTCGTCGTCGTAGCGCAGCCCGCCGGCATTGAGCACCTTGGTGTCGTCCATCACGATCGCGTTGTCGAGCCCGCCGCCCAGCGCCAGGCCCTTGGAGCGCATGTACTCGACCTCCTTGGTGAAGCCGAAGGTGCGCGCGCGCGCGATGTCGCGGCTGTACGAGCCCGAGCCCAGGTCGAACTCGAAGCGCTTGCCGCTGGCGTTGACGACGCGATGGTCGAAGTCGATCTCGAAGCTCAGCTTGTAGCCGTGGTAGGGCACGAGGCGCGCCCACTTGAGGTCATGGCCCTCGCCCTCGCGCACCTCGACCGGGCGGGTGACGCGGATGAAGCGGCGCGGCGCATCCTGCAGCACGATGCCTGCGCTCTGCAGCAGGAAGACGAAGGACGAGGCAGAGCCGTCGAGGATCGGCACCTCGTCGGCGGTGATGTCGATCAGCAGGTTGTCGATGCCCAGGCCCGCGCACGCCGACATCAGGTGTTCGACCGTCTGCACCTTGGCGCCGCTGGCGGACACGGTGGACGCCAGGCGCGTGTCGGTCACGGCCTCGGCCCGCATCGGGATCTCGACCGGCTCCGGCAGGTCGACGCGCCGGAACACGATGCCGGCATCGACCGGCGCGGGCCTGAGCGTGAGCTCGACCCGCTGGCCGCTGTGCAGCCCCACGCCAACGGCGCGGGTGATGGATTTCAGTGTTCGTTGCTGGAGCACGGCACCGATTTTAGAAGCGCGAGGCATCCGGCGCGCGGTGCGCCTCGCTATGTCCCCGATAGCCGTCATCTTGGGATCACATCGGCCGATGACGCGAAAAGCGCAGCAAGCGGCCCGAGGTTGCGAAGAGGAGCACAGCCGTACTTGGGTACGGCGAGCACCGCGGTCGCAAGATCGGGCCGCGCAGCAGCTTTGCGCGCCATCAATCCGCCTGCCTGCGCAGGAAGGCGGGGATCTCGATGTCGTCCATGCCGCCCGTCGACAACGCATCCACCTTGGCCGCGGCCATGGTGCGGTTGGTGCGCCACACGCTGGGTACGGCCATGCCGTCGTAGTTGGGCTGGCCGGGCTGGCCTTGCACCGTGCCGCCGAGCGTCGGCACGCCGAACGGGATGTTGTCGGTGCCGGTGCGGATCACCTCCAGCGTGGGCGCCTGGCGGCGCGCATCCTGGCGCGACAAGCCGGTGGCGACCACCGTCACGCGCATCTCGTCACCCAGGCTGTCGTCGTAGGCGGCGCCGTAGATCACGTGCGCGTCTTCCGCGGCGAAAGCGCGAATGGTGGTCATCGCGAGCTTCGATTCGCTCAGCTTCAACGAGTTCTTCGACGCCGTCACCAGCACCAGCACGCCCTTGGCGCCCGACAGGTCGATGCCCTCGAGCAGCGGGCAGGCCACCGCCTGCTCGGCCGCGATGCGCGCGCGGTCCGGGCCCGAGGCCGCGGCCGTGCCCATCATGGCCTTGCCGGGCTCGCCCATTACCGTGCGCACGTCCTCGAAGTCGACGTTCACGCCGCCGTACTCGTTGATGATCTCCGAAATGCCGCCGACGGCGTTCTTCAGCACGTCGTTGGCGTGCGCGAAGGCCTCGTCCTGGGTGACGTCCTCGCCCAGCACGTCGAGCAGCTTCTCGTTGAGCACCACGATCAGCGAATCGACATTGGCCTCGAGCTCCTGCAGGCCAGAGTCGGCGTTCGTCATGCGGCGGCCGCCTTCCCAGTCGAAGGGCTTGGTCACCACGCCGACCGTGAGAATGCCCATCTCCTTGGCCACGCGCGCGATCACCGGCGCCGCGCCGGTGCCGGTGCCGCCGCCCATGCCGGCCGTGATGAACAGCATGTGCGCGCCGTTGATGGCGCCGCGAATGTCATCCACCGCCGCCTCGGCCGCGTCGCGGCCCTTCTCGGGCTTGCTGCCCGCGCCCAGTCCGTTGGTGCCGAGCTGGATGGTCTTGTGCGCGTTGCTGCGCTGGAGGGCCTGCGCGTCGGTGTTGGCGCAGATGAACTCCACGCCCTGCACACGGCGCTCGATCATGTGGGCGACCGCATTGCCGCCGCCGCCGCCGACGCCGATCACCTTGATCTGCGTGCCTTGGTTGAACTCTTCGATCTCGATCATTTCGATGGCCATTTCTGACTCCTTGAATTTGCAGTTGCCTTGTTTGTACGAATGGGTTGTTTTGAGGGTCACCGTCTGCGCTCCTTGGGCGGACCGGTGCGCCGCCATCGCTCGTTGAAATGTCGAGGGGGGCTGCCCTTTGCAAGCCAAAGTGGTGTGCTGTTCATCGTCAGAAGTTCCCCACGATGAAGTCCTTGAAGCGCCCGAACGCGGTCTTCACCGAGCCGTTCTTCTGGGCCACCTTGAAGCCGCGCAGCCGTGCATAGCGCGCCTCCTCGAGCAGGCCCATCACGGTCGCGGCGCGCGGCTGCGCGACCATGTCAGAGAGCGCGCTCGAATATTTCGGGATGCCGCGCCGCACCGGCTTCAGGAAGATGTCTTCGCCGAGCTCGACCATGCCGGGCATCACCGCGCTGCCGCCGGTCAGCACCACGCCGGAGGACAGCACCTCCTCGTAGCCCGACTCGCGCACCACCTGCTGCACCAGCGAGAAGATCTCTTCCACGCGCGGCTCGATCACGCCGGCCAGCGCCTGCTTGCTGAGCATCCGCGGCCCGCGGTCGCCGAGCCCGGGCACCTCGACCTGCGTCTCCGGGTCGGCCAGCAGCTGCTTGGCATAGCCGTTCTCGACCTTGATGTCCTCGGCGTCCTTCGTGGGCGTGCGCAGCGCCATCGCGATGTCGCTGGTGATGAGGTCGCCGGCGATCGGGATCACCGCGGTGTGGCGGATCGCGCCGTTGGTGAAGATGGCCACGTCGGTGGTCCCGGCGCCGATGTCCACCAGCACCACGCCGAGCTCGCGCTCGTCTTCGGTCAGCACCGCCTGGCTGGAGGCCAGCGGGTTCAGCATCAGCTGGTCGACTTCCAGGCCGCAGCGACGCACGCACTTGATGATGTTCTCGGCGGCGCTCTGCGCGCCGGTGACGATGTGCACCTTGGCTTCGAGGCGCATGCCGCTCATGCCGATCGGCTCCTTCACGTCCTGGCCGTCGATCACGAACTCCTGCGGCTCCACCAGCAGCAGGCGCTGGTCGCTGGAGATGTTGATGGCGCGCGCGGTCTCCACCACGCGCGCCACATCGGCCTGCGTGACTTCCTTGTCCTTGACAGCGACCATGCCGCTCGAATTGATGCCGCGGATGTGGCTACCGGTGATGCCGGTGTAGACGCGGCTGATCTTGCAGTCGGCCATCAGCTCCGCTTCCTTCAGCGCCTGCTGGATGCTCTGCACCGTCGCATCGATGTTCACCACCACGCCGCGCTTGAGCCCGTTGCTGGGCGCGATGCCCAGCCCCGCAAGCTTGAGCTCGCCGGTGGGCAGCACCTCGGCCACCACCGCCATCACCTTGGCGGTGCCGATGTCGAGTCCGACAACCAGGTCTTTGTATTCCTTGGACATGAATTCCTCTGCTCTCTATTTCTTCCTGGGGGGTGGCGGCTCTGTCGTGACCGTGGTGACGCCGCGCAGCCGAAGCGCATAGCCCTCGTTGTGCCGCAGGTCGGCGCCCTCGACCGAGGTGAGGGTGCGCCCGTACTGCCGGGCGACCGGCGTCACCGTGGTGAGAAAGCGCTGCGTGCGCGCGGCCACTTCCTCGGCACGGCCGCGCCCGAGTTCGAGCACCGCGCCGCTGTCCAGCACCACGCTCCAGCTGCCACGGCGCGACAGCTTCAGTTCATCGATCACCAGCTCGTGGGGCGCGAATATCGGTTGCAGCACGCGGTACATGCCCAGGACCTGGCCCGCCTGCTCCAACGGCCCGTCGAGGCGCGGCAGTTGGTCGTCGACCTCGGCCACATTGGCATCGAAGACTTCGCCGAAGCCGTTGATCAGGCGCGAATCCGCTTCGTTGCCCCAGTGGGCGACCGGCACATGCTCGGTCAGCGTCACGCGCAGCTTGTTCGGGAATTCGCGCCGCACCACCGCCTTGCGCACCCAGGGCACGGTCTCGAAGGCAGCGCGGGCCTTCGCCAGGTCCACGGTGAAGAAGTTGCCGGCCAGCTGCGGCGTGACGTTGGCACGCAAGGTGACCGCGTTGTTGTGCGTGACCTCGCCGTCGACCTTGATGCCGGCGAGCGGGAAGAAGGGCTGGCGCAGCACCCACCACGCGCCCGCCGCCAGCAGCACGAGCGCGAACAACGCGTACACCAGGGTCGCGGTCACGTTCATGAGCTTGACGTCGAAGGGCACGGGGATGCTATCTGCCATCAGGTCTTCGCCTTCGAGTCGAGCGTTGCGGAAGCCAGCACCCGCACGCAGAGATCCTCATACGAGATGCCTGCCGCGCGCGCCGACATGGGCACCAGCGAATGGCTGGTCATGCCCGGCGAGGTGTTCATCTCCAGCAGGAAGGGCTTGCGGTCGCTGGCGCGGATCATCAGGTCGGCGCGGCCCCAGCCGCGGCAGCCGAGCTGGTGATAGGCGGCCAGCGAGATGCGCCGGATCTCCTGCTCCTCGTCCTGCGGCAGGCCGCTCGGGCAGTGGTACTTCACGTCGTCGGTGAAGTACTTGTTCTGGTAGTCGTAGGCGCCCTCGGGCGCGGCGATGCGCACCACCGGCAGTGCCTGCGCATGGATGCCGCTGCCCAGCACGGCGCAGGTGACTTCCTCTCCCTCGATGAACTCCTCGCACAGCACGTCGGAGTCGTAGCGCACGGCCAGGGCGACGGCGTCCTGCATCTGCGAGTAGCCCTGGACCTTGGTCACGCCGATGGAGGAGCCCTCGCGCGGCGGCTTCACGATCAGAGGCAGGCCAAGCACGTCGGGCACCGCCATGACCTGCTCGCGGCTCTGCTGGTCGAAGGCCAGGCGCGCATAGCGCGGCGTGGGCAGCCCGTCGGCCTGCCAGATGCGCTTGGTCATGACCTTGTCCATGGCCACCGCCGAGGCCATGACGCCGGAGCCGGTATAGGGAATGCCCAGCAGCTCCAGCGCGCCCTGCACGGTGCCGTCTTCGCCGTGGCGGCCATGCAGCACCACGAAGCAGCGCGCGAAGCCCTCGTGCTTGAGTTCGACCAGCTCGCGCCCGGCCGGGTCGAAGGGGTGCGCATCGACGCCGCGCGAGCGCAGCGCCTCGAGCACGCCGGTGCCCGACATGATGGAAATGTCGCGCTCCGCCGAGGTGCCGCCGAACAGCACCGCGACCTTGCCGAAGTCTTGCGGATTCACAGGGACCTCCCTTCGCGCGCAACGTGTCCGGACGCGCGCTCGGATGTGGTTGAAGACGAAGCCGCGCCGCCCTGCTCGACCACCCTGGCCGGTACGGCGCCGATGGAGCCCGCTCCCATGCAGATGACGACGTCGCCGTCGCGCGCGTTGTCCAGGATGGCCTGCGGCATGGCCGCGATCTCGTCGACGAACACCGGCTCGACCTTGCCCGCCACGCGCAGCGCGCGCGCCAGCGAGCGGCCGTCCGCCGCCACGATGGGCGGCTCGCCGGCGGCATAGACCTCGCCCAGCAGCACGGCATCGGCAGCACCGATGACCTTGACGAAGTCCTCGAAGCAGTCGCGCGTGCGGGTGTAGCGGTGCGGCTGGAAGGCCAGCACCAGGCGCCGGCCCGGGAAGGCGCCGCGCGCGGCGGCGATGGTGGCCGCCATCTCGACGGGGTGATGGCCGTAGTCGTCGATCAGGGTGAAGCTGCCGAGGCCCTGCGCGCTCGGCAGCCTGACATCGCCATAGCGCTGGAAGCGCCGGCCCACGCCCTTGAAGTCGGCCAGGCCGCGCTGCACCGCCTCGTCGGGCACGCTGAGCTCGACCGCCACCGCGATCACGGCCAGCGCGTTGCGCACGTTGTGCTCGCCGGGCAGGTTGAGCACGATGTCCAGGTCGGGCAGCGTGACGCCGTTGCGCCGCTGCGCGGTGAAGTGCATCTGCTGGCCGACCGCGCGCACGTTGACCGCGCGCACCTGGGCCTCGTCGCCGAAGCCGTAGCTGGTGACCGGGCAGGAGACCTCGGTCACGATCTCGCGCACCGCCGGGTCGTCGGTGCACAGGATCGCCACGCCGTAGAAAGGCATGCGGTGCAGGAAGTCGACGAAGGCCTTCTTGAGCTTCGCGAAGTCGTGCCCGTAGGTCTCCATGTGGTCGGCGTCGATGTTCGTCACCACTGCCATGACCGGCAGCAGGTTGAGGAAGGAGGCGTCCGACTCGTCGGCCTCCACCACGATGTAGTCGCCGCTGCCCAGCTGCGCATTGGCGCCGGCGCTGTTGAGCCGGCCGCCGATGACGAAGGTCGGGTCCAGCCCGGCGGCAGCGAGCACGCTCGCCACCAGGCTGGTGGTGGTGGTCTTGCCGTGCGTGCCGGCGATCGCGATGCCCTGCTTGAGGCGCATCAGCTCGGCCAGCATCAGCGCGCGCGGCACCACCGGGATGCGCTTCTCGCGTGCGGCCACCACCTCGGGGTTGCCGGCATGCACGGCGGTGGAGGTCACCACCGCGTCGGCGCCGGCGATGTTCGCAGCGTCGTGGCCCACGTAGGTGCCGATGCCCAGGCCGCCGAGGCGCTTGAGCGTGGCGCTGTCGGCCAGGTCCGAACCCGTGATCTTGTAGCCCAGGTTGAACAGCACCTCGGCGATGCCGCTCATGCCGGAGCCGCCCACGCCGACGAAATGGATGTGCCTGATGGCATGTTTCATACTCGGCCTCCATTCGCCTGAGCATCGAACTTCGCGGCGAGCAAAGCGAAGCCCGTTCGGGAGACACCGCGGAACCGGCTTTGCCGGGCCGCTGGTGGCGCCCCCTTGAGGGGGGAGGCGGCTACACGAAGTGAGCAAGCAACGGGGGTGGGCGTCATTTCACCAACTCCTCGCAAGCGCGCACCATGACCTCGACGGCCTCGGTCTTCTGCATCGCCTTGGCCTTCACGGCGCGTTCCATGAGCGCGGGGCGCCCGGTCTTCTGTAACAAATCGGCCAGCAATTCGGGTGTCAATTCGGTTTGTTGAACGAGCCAGCCTCCGCCCGCGTCGACGAGGAAGCGGGCGTTGGTGGTCTGGTGGTCGTCCACGGCGGAAGGAAAAGGCACGAACAGCGCAGCCGCGCCGACGGCCGCGATCTCGGTGACGGTGCTCGCGCCGGCGCGCGCGACGATCAGGTCGGCATCGGCATAGGCGCGCGCGGTGTCTTCGATGAAGGGGGTGAGCTCGCCCTCGACGCCGGCGGCGGCGTAGTTGGCGCGCAACTCGTCGATCTGCTTGGCGCCGCTCTGGTGGGTGACGGTGGGCCGCTGCTCGGGGGCGATGCGGGCCAGCGCCTTCGGCACCACGGCATTGAGCGCCTTCGCGCCGAGGCTGCCGCCCACCACCAGCAGCTTGAGCGGACCGGTGCGCCCGGCAAAGCGCGTGGCCGGGTCGGGCTGCGAGATGAAGGCCGCGCGCAGCGGATTGCCGATCCACTGCGCCTTCTTCATCACGTTCGGGAAGGCGGTGAAGACGCGGTCGGCCACGCCGGCCAGGATCTTGTTGGCCAGCCCGGCCACCGAGTTCTGCTCGTGCAGCACCAGCGGCTTGTCGAGCAGCACGCTCATCATGCCGCCAGGGAAGGTGATGTAGCCGCCCAGGCCCAGCACCACGTCGGGCCGCACGCGACGCACCACGGCCAGGCTTTGCCAGAAGGCGCGAAGCAGCCGCATGGGCAGCAGGGCCAGGGTGATGGGCCCCTTGCCGCGCACGCCGCCGAACTGCACGGGCTCGAAGGCGAAGCCGCGCGGCGGCACCAGCGCTTCTTCCATGCTGCCCGGCGCGCCCAGCCAGTGCACGCGCCAGCCGCGCTCGCGCAGGGCCTCGGCCACGGCCAGGCCGGGGAAGATGTGGCCTCCCGTGCCGCCTGCCATGACGAGTGCCGTCCTGCTCATACGCGGCCTCCGCGCATGAGAACCCGGTTCTCGTAGTCGATGCGCAAGACGATCGCCATTGCCACCACGTTCATCAGGATGGCCGAGCCGCCGAAGCTCATCAGCGGCAGGGTCAGCCCCTTGGTCGGCAACGCGCCCAGGTTCACGCCCATGTTGATGAAGGCCTGGAAGCCGATCCAGATGCCCACGCCCTGCGCCACCAGGCCCGCGAACACGCGGTCGAGCGCAATGGCCTGGCGGCCGATGTGCATGATGCGGCGGGTGAGCCAGAGGAACAGGGCAATGGCCAGCAGCACGCCGACGAGGCCGAACTCCTCGCCGATCACCGCCATCAGGAAGTCGGTGTGCGCCTCGGGCAGCCAGTGCAGCTTCTCGACGCTGCCGCCCAGGCCGACGCCGAAGATCTCTCCGCGGCCGATGGCGATCAGCGAATGCGAGAGCTGGTAGCCCTTGCCCAGCGCATGCTCCTCGCTCCAGGGATCGAGGTAGGCAAAGATGCGCTCGCGCCGCCACGGACTGGAGGCGACGATGGTGCCGAAGGCCACCACCACCAGCGCCGCGATCAGGAAAAACATGCGCGCGTTGACGCCGCCCAGGAACAGGATGCCCATCGCGATCACCGCGATCACCATGAAGGCACCCATGTCCGGCTCGGCCATCACCAGCATGCCGACCACCACCACCGCCACGCCCATGGGCAGCACGGCGCGGAAAAAGCGCTCCTTGATCTCCATCTTGCGCACCATGTAGCTGGCGGCGTAGAGGATCATCGCGAGCTTGGCCAGCTCCGAGGGCTGGAAGCGCATGAAGCCCATCGGCAGCCAGCGGCGCGCACCATTGACGCTGATGCCGATGTGCGGGATCAACACCGCGATCAGCAGCAGCAGCGAGGCGACGAAGAGCCACGGGGCGCCGCGCTCCCAAGTGCGCATCGGCACCTGGAAGGCCAGCAGCGCCGCTACGAAGCCGATGACGATCGAAGCGATGTGGCGCGTGAGGAAGTAGCTTGCGCCGTAGCCGGCACGCGCAAAGCGCGGGTTGTCGGGCAGCGCGATGGAGGCCGAGTAGACCATCACCAGCCCCCAGGCCAGCAGCGCGACCGTGACCCAGGCCAGCGCCTGGTCGAAGCCCAGCACCCGCACCGGCGCGGCCTTGGTCTGCGTCATGCCGGCGCTGCCCAGGCGCACCGGCAGGTGCATGGGCAAGGCGTCCATGCCGCTCCTGGCACGGCTGAACCAGCCTTCCCAGAAACGGGGGCTCTTGTTGGGCGTTGCGGCGGCGGTAGAGGTCATGCGCCCTCTCCCCCTCTGTCCGGCAGGCCCACGTCGACGCCCACATCGCGCGGCGATTCGGCCCAGTCCTGCACGGCCTCGCAGAACACCGCGGCGCGGTGCGCGTAGTCCTTGAACATGTCGAAGCTGGCGCAGGCCGGCGACAGCAGCACTGCATCGCCGGGATGCGCGCGGCCCGCCGCCAGTTTCACGGCCTCTTCCATCGACGCGGCGTGCGCCAGCGAGACGCCGGTGGACGCGAGCGCCGCCTCGATCAGCGGCGCGTCGCGGCCGATCAGCACCACCGCGCGTGCGTACTGGCGCACCGGCGCGGCCAGCGGCGCGAAGTCCTGGCCCTTGCCGTCGCCACCGAGGATCACGACGACCCGGCGCTCCTCGCCGAGGCCGCTCAGGGCCGCGACTGTGGCGCCGACATTCGTGCCCTTGCTGTCGTCGAAGAACTCGACTTCGTCCACGATGGCCACCGGCTCGACGCGGTGCGGCTCGCCGCGGTATTCGCGCAGGCCATAGAGCATGGGCCCGAGCTGGCAACCCGCCGCGGTGGCAAGCGCGAGTGCCGCCAGCGCATTGAGCGCGTTGTGCCGGCCTCGAATGCGCAGTGCATCGGCCGGCATCAGGCGCTGGATGTGGATCTCTTCCTCCTCGACTGCGGCGCCGCGCTTGCGCTTCTGTGTTTCGTCGGCTTCCAGGGCGCGCACCAGCCAGGCCATGCCGTGGACGCGCTCGATGCCGTAGTCGCCGGGGCGCAGGGGCATGCCGGCGCCGAAGGTCACGACGGTCCGGGGTGCCTGCCCCTTGGCAAGCTTGACGGGAGCCGGCTTCATTGCCATCACCGCGTCGTCCTCTCGGTTGAGCACCACGATGCTCTTGCTGCCGAAGATGCGCGCCTTGGCCGCGACGTAGGCAGACATGTCGCCGTGCCAGTCGAGGTGGTCCTGCGTGACGTTGAGCACGGTCGCGGCGGTCGGCTCGAAGCCCTGCACGCCCTCGAGCTGGAAGCTCGAGAGCTCGAGCACCCACACCTCGGGCAGCGTGCCTGCATCGATGTGCGCAGCCAGCGTGTCCAGCAGCGTGGGCCCGATGTTGCCGGCCACCGCCACCGTCTTGCCGGCGCGCGCGACCAGCTGGCCGGTCAGCGCGGTCACGGTGGTCTTGCCGTTGGTGCCGGTCACGGCCAGCACCGCGGGCTCGTAGCCCTTGGGCGCCGGCGGAACGGGCACGGGCACAGGTGTCGGGGCCTCGGCATCGTCGTCGTCTTCCACGGGCGCCGGCTCGAGCTCGGATTCGGATTCGGCCGCGATCTGCGGCTCGTTGGCCGCCGGGGTTTCCTCCGCCGGAAGCTTTTCGGACGATTCCGGTTCATCGGTGAGGGGCTGCACTGCCTCCTGCGCCAATTTCACCTCCGGCTCGGCCGGCGGCGCCGGCTCCTCCGTCTCGACCACCCGCAGGTCCGCCAACGCGTGCGCAAACAGGTCCAGTTCGCCACCGACCGGCAAGCCGACGGCCTTGGCCGCATCGACCACCACCGCGATCGAGGCCGGCGACAGGCCCGGCGAGCGGTACACCGCGCGCACCGCGGTGCCTTCGATCAGCGCGGCCGAAAAGGGCCCGCCCACAAAGGCCGCATCGGGCAGCTCGGTACGCAGCGCTTCCAGCTGCGGCGGCACTTCGCGGGTGTCGGCCACCGTGAGCTTCGCTCCATGGCGCGCGCACCAGCGCGCCATGGCCAGGCCCGAGGCGCCCAGGCCCAGGATCAGCACGTGTTGGTCTTGAAGATGGCGCATCGAGCTCACCTCAGCTTCAAGGTCGACAGGCCCACCAGGCACAGCAGCATGGTGATGATCCAGAAGCGCACCACGACCTGCGTCTCGCGCCAGCCGCTCTTCTCGAAGTGGTGGTGCAGCGGCGCCATCTTGAGCACGCGCCGCCCTTCGCCGAAGCGCTTCTTGGTGTACTTGAAGTAGGCCACCTGCGCCATCACCGAGATCGCCTCGACCACGAAGATGCCACCCATGACGAAGAACACGATCTCCTGGCGCACGATGATCGCGATGGTGCCCAGCGCGCCGCCCAGCGCGAGCGCGCCCACGTCACCCATGAAGACCTGCGCCGGATGGGTGTTGAACCAGAGGAAGGCGAGGCCCGCGCCGGCCATCGCGGAGCAGAACACCAGCAGTTCGCCCGAGCCGGGGATGTGCGGGAACAGCAGGTAGCGCGAATAGACCGCACTGCCGGTGACGTAGGCGAAGACGCCCAGGGCGGAGCCGACCATCACCACCGGCATGATCGCCAGGCCGTCGAGGCCGTCGGTGAGGTTGACGGCGTTGCTGGCGCCCACGATCACCAGGTAGGTCAGGATCACGAAGCCGATGCCGCCGAGCGGATAGCTCACTTCCTTGAAGAAGGGCACCAGCAGGTTGATCTTGGGCGGGAAGTCCAGGTCGAAGCCCGAGCCCACCCAGGCGTAGAACAGCTCGAGCACGCGCCAGTTGGAGCTCTCCGAGATGCTGAAGAGCAGGTAGAAGGCGGCAATCAGGCCGACCACCGACTGCCAGAAATACTTCTCGCGCGAGCGCATGCCCTCGGGGTCCTTGCGCACCACCTTGCGCCAGTCATCGACCCAGCCGATGGCGCCGAAGCCCAGCGTGACCCACAGCACGATCCAGACGAAGCGGTTGGAGAGGTCGAACCACAGGAGGGTCGCAAAGGCGATCGAGAACAGCACCAGCACGCCGCCCATCGTGGGCGTGCCGCTCTTGCTCAGGTGCGTGTCCATCGCGTAGCCGCGCACCGGCTGGCCGATCTTGAGCGCGGCCAGGCGGCGGATCACGTAGGGCCCTGCGCAGAGGCCGAGCAGCAGCGCGCTCAGCGCGGCCATCAGTGCGCGGAAGGTGAGGTATTGGAAGACACGCAGGAAACCGAGATCCGGCGAGATCGTCTGCAGCCATTGGGCGAGACTCATCAGCATGATGCGAACGTGCACAGCGCATCGATCATGGCCGGCCCTCCTTGTTGTTGTCTGGTCGTCCTGAGGCGCAGGCGAGGGCCTCGACCACGCGCTCCATCCGCATGAAGCGCGAGCCCTTCACCAGCACGCTGGCGACGCGCGGCAGCTGCGCCACCACGGCGGCATTGAGGGTGTCGATGCCGTCGAAGTGGCGCGCTTCGCTGCCGCCGGCGCGGGTGTAGGCGGTGATGGCGTGGATCGATGCGTCGCCCAATGCGAACAGCGACTCGATGCCGCGCTCGGCCGCCCAGGCGCCGACCTCGGCATGGAACTCCGGGCCTCGGTCGCCGACCTCGCCCATGTCGCCGAGCACCAGCAGGCGCGGTCCCGGCAAGCCGCTGAGCACGTCGACCGCGGCGCGCACGGAATCGGGATTGGCGTTGTAGCTGTCGTCGACCACCGTGACCGCCCGGCCGTCCACCAGCACCAGCTCGCTCGCCCGCGAACGTCCCTTGACCGGCTCGAAGGCGGCGAGGCCTTCGGCGATCTTGTCGACCGACACCCCGCAGGCCAGCGAGCAGGCGATGGCCGCCAGCGCGTTCACCACGTTGTGGCGCCCGGCGATGCGCAGGGTGGCGCAGATTTCGCCGAGCGGCGTGCGTGCCTCGAACTGCCAGGCGCCATGCTCCCACTCGGCACGTCCGAGCGCGATGTCCGCGTTGGCGTGCTCGCCGAAGCTCAGGCAGCGCCGCGGCGCGCCCTCGTGCGCCATCTCGTTCCACAGCGGGGTGAAGGTGTCGCCGTAGGGAAAGACGGCGGTGCCGTTGTCCGGCAGCGCGGCGAACACCGCGCCGTTCTCGCGCGCAACCGCCTCGACCGTGGCCATGAATTCCTGATGCTCGCGCTGCGCGTTGTTGACCAGCCCGATGGTGGGGCGCGCGATTGCCGCCAGGCGGGCGATCTCGCCCGGATGGTTCATGCCGAGCTCGACCACTGCCAGCTGGTGCCGCTCGCGCAGGCGCAGCAGGGTCAGCGGCAGGCCGATCTCGTTGTTGAGGTTGCCGATGGTGGCCAGCGCCCGCTCCACGCCCGCGGCCCGCAGGATCGACGCGATCATCTGCGTGACGGTCGTCTTGCCGTTGCTGCCGGTGACCGCGACCAGCGGCAGATCGAACTGGGCCCGCCAGCCCGCGGCCAGGGTGCCCAGCGCGGCCAGGGTGTCGGGCACTTCCAGGCCCGGCAGCCCGGCGGCCTCCAGCCCGCGGTGGGCGATGGCCGCGGCCGCGCCACGCGCGCGCGCATCGGCCAGGAAGTCATTGGCATCGAAGCGCTCGCCCTTCAGCGCGACGAACAGGTCGCCGGCCGCGAGCGTGCGGGTGTCGGTGTGCACGCGCGAGACGGCCACTTCCGGGTCGCCGACCAGGCGCGCGCCGGGGATCCAGGCGAGCGCCTGGGCAAGCGTCATCATCGGTGCGTCTTCCTGCGGCGCGCTCATAGGATGACCTCCACGCTGCGCGCTACGGTGTTCGCCTCGGGAACGGCCCGTCGGCTCATGTTCCGCTCCTTGCTTGTGTCAATGCATCGATGGCATGCGCCCGGTCGGAGAACGCGATTCGCTCGCCTGCGATCTCCTGCCAGGCCTCGTGGCCGCGGCCGGCGAGCAGCACGACGTCGTCGGGCGCGGCCTGGGCCAGCGTCTGGCGGATCGCCTCGGCGCGATCGGGCTCGACCTGCGCCGCCTCCGGGCGCGCGAGTCCCAGCAGGATCTGGCTGATGATCGCGCTGGGCTTCTCGCTGCGCGGGTTGTCGCTGGTCAGCACGACGCGGTCGGCCTGTTTCTCGGCCACCGCGGCCATCATCGGCCGCTTGGCGGTGTCGCGGTCGCCGCCGCAGCCGAACATGCACCAGAGCTGCCCGCCGCGCTGGCGTGCCAGCGGTCGCAGGCCGGCCAGCGCCTTGTCGAGCGCGTCGGGCGTGTGGGCGTAGTCGACCACGGCGAGCGGCCGGCCCGGCACGCTCACGCGTTCCATGCGGCCCGGCACGCTGTCCAGCCGCGCGCAGGCCGCCACTGCCTGTGCGAGCGTGAGGCCGAGCGCGCGCAGGGTGCCGAGCACGCCCAGCAGGTTGGCCACGTTGTACTGGCCGATCAATTGCGTCTCCATGCGCTGCGGCGCCGCGCCCTGCTCCACCACGGTGAAGTGCAGGCCCTGGGCGTCGTAGCCGATGTCCGTCGCCGTGAGCCGGGCCGGCGCGCCGGCGGCCGACACGGTCCAGAGCTCAGGCGCGCCCTCGCCGCGCTCGACCAGGTTGGCCACGAGGCTGGCGCCGTGCACGTCGTCGATGTTGACCACCGCGGCGCGCAGGCCCGGCCAGCGGAACAGCTCCGCCTTGGCTTGCCAGTAGGCATCCATGCTGCCGTGGTAGTCCAGGTGGTCCTGGGTGAAATTGGTGAACACTGCGACTGCGATGCGCGTGCCGTCGAGCCGGCGCTCGGCGATGCCGATCGAGGAGGCCTCGATCGCGCAGGCGCCGAAGCCACGGTCGGCGAAGGCGCGCAGCTCGCGCTGCAGCATCACGGGATCGGGCGTGGTGAGGCCGGTGTAGGTGAGCTCGGGCGGCACGCCGATGCCGAGCGTGCCCACCACGGCGCAGGGCCGCGTTGCATCGTGGGCGGCCAGCGCCTGCGCCAGCCACCACGCGGTCGAGGTCTTGCCGTTGGTGCCGGTGACGGCCAGCAGGTCCAGGCGCGACGACGGGTCGCCGTGGAAGGCGGCGGCGATCGGCCCGGTCGCGGCCTTCAGGCCGGCATAGCGCGCGATGCGCTCGTCACCCTCGTCGAAGCCGAAGGACTCGACGCCCTCGGCTTCCACCAGGCAGGCGACCGCGCCCTGGGCCAGCGCCGCCGCGACGTGGCGCCGGCCGTCGGTGGCCGCACCCGGCCAGGCGACGAAGCCGTCGCCCTCACCAACCGGACGGCTATCGGCATGCAGCGTGCCGCGCACGCGCGACTTCAACCAGCCCGCGGCATCGAGAGGATTGCGCAGCGCCAGCATCAGAAGCTTTCCTCCACGCCGTTGGTCACGACCAGCGGTTTGACTGCCAGGTCGGGCGGTACGTTCATCATGCGCAGCGTCTGCTGCACCACCTCGCTGAACACGGGTGCCGCCACCAGGCCGCCGAAGTACTGGCCGGCGCTCGGCTCGTCGATCATCACCGCCACGATGATGCGCGGCTTCTCGATGGGCGCCATGCCGGTGAACCAGGAACGGTACTTGTTGCTCGCGTAGCCCTTGCCGACCTGCTTGTGCGCGGTGCCCGACTTGCCGCCCACCGAGTAGCCGATGGTCTGGGCGCGCTGGCCGGTGCCGCCGGGGCCCGCGGCCATCTGCAGCATCTTGCGCACCGCGAGCGCGTTCTGCGCCGAGAACACCTTCACGCCTACGGCCGACTCCTCGCTCTTGAGGATGGTGGCAGGAATGATGGCGCCGTCGTGCGCGAAGGCGGTGTACGAATGGGCCATCTGGAAGAGCGAGGCCGAAAGCCCGTAGCCGTAGGCCATGGTGGCCTGCTCGACCGGCTTCCAGCTCTTCCACGGGCGCAGCCGGCCGGTCACGGCGCCGGGGAACTGGAGCTGCGGTTTCTGGCCGTAGCCCAGTGCGGTGTAGGTGTCCCACATTTCGTGCGGGGTCATCTTCTGGGCGATCTTCAACGCGCCCACGTTGCTGGACTTCTGGATCACGCCCTCGACCGTCAGCAGGCCGTAGTTGTGGGTGTCGCTGATGGTGAAGCCGCCGATGCTGTAGCGCCCCGGAGAGGTGTCGATCGGCGTCTGCGGCTTGATGCGCCCGGCCTCCAGCGCCATTGCGACCGTGATGGGCTTCATGGTCGAGCCGGGCTCGAAGGTGTCGGTGAGCGCGCGGTTGCGCAGCTGCTCGCCGGTGAGGTTCTGCCGCTTGTCGGGCACGTAGCTCGGGTAGTTGGCCAGCGCCAGCACTTCGCCGGTGATGGCATCCAGCACCACGACGCTGCCGGCCTTGGCCTTGTTGGCGGTGACCGCGTCGCGCAGCTTCTGGTAGGCGAAGAACTGCACCTTGCTGTCCACCGAGAGCTGGATGTCCTTGCCGTCCAGCGGCGGCACCTGCTCGCCGATGCCCTCGACCACGCGGCCGAGGCGGTCCTTGATCACGCGCTTGGAGCCGGCCTTGCCTGCCAGCTCCTTGTTGAAGGCGAGCTCGATGCCTTCCTGGCCCTTGTCCTCGACGTCGGTGAAGCCGACCACGTGCGCGGCCGCCTCGCCCTCGGGGTACTGGCGCTTGTATTCCTTGCGCTGGTAGAGGCCCTTGATGTTGAGCTCGGCGATCTGCTTGGCGATGGGCTCGTCGACCTGGCGCTGGATCCAGACGAAGGTCTTGTCCTCGTCCTCCAGCTTCTTGTCGAAGTCCTTTTGCGCCATGCCCAGCAGCTTCGCGACCTGGCGCAGCTTGGCCTTGACCTCCGGGTCGTCGCGCTCGATGTCCTCGGGAATGGCCCAGATGCTGGGCGCGACCACGCTGGAGGCGAGCAGCAGGCCGTTGCGGTCCAGGATGCGGCCGCGGTTGGCGGGCAGCTCCAGCGTGCGGGCGAAGCGCACCTCGCCCTGACGCTGGAAGAAGGCGTTGCCGAACACCTGCACATAGGCTGCGCGGCCGGCCAGCACCAGGAAGCCCAAGGCAATCGCAGCGACGATGAATTTGCTGCGCCAGACCGGCGTCTTGCTCGCCAGCAGCGGGCTGGTCGTGTATTGGACGCTGCGGCGGCTCACGGAGTGCTCCTGCGCGCCGGCGCCGCGGCGGCTCCGGGACGGACTGCAGGCGCCGCAGGCGGCGTCGCGGGCGCCACGACTGCCGGGATCACCGTGCCGTCGGCGCGCACGTACTGCGTGATGGCCGGGGTGGTGGTGCGCATCTTCAGCTGCTCCTTGGCCAGCCGCTCGACCCGCAGCGGCGTCGCCTGGGCGCGCTTCTCGACCTCCAGCCGGTCGCGCTCGAGCTCCAGGCGGCGCGTCTCGCTCTGCTCCCGGTGCAGCTCGGTGAACAGCTGGCGCGACAGGTACTGCGTGTGCACCAGGTAGATCGCCGAGGCGATCACCGCCAGCAGCAGGACGAGATTGAGCCGAACCACGGTCAGAGCTCCTCGGTCCGCTCGGCCACGCGCAGGATCGCGCTGCGCGCCCGGGGGTTCGCGTCCACCTCGGCCTGCGTCGGCTTGATGCGGCCAAGCGCGCGCAGCTTCATCGCGCGGGGCGCGGCGAAGGGCGCGCGGCGGTCGTAGACCTCGCGCGAATGCCTGGCAATGAACTGCTTCACGATGCGGTCTTCCAGCGAATGGAAGCTGATCACCGCGAGCCGGCCCTGGGGTTGCAGCACGGAGAGACTCGCCTCTAGCGCCTGTTGCAGCTCTTCAAGCTCGGCGTTGATGAAAATCCGAAGAGCCTGAAATGTGCGCGTTGCAGGGTTCTGGCCCGGCTCGCGGGTTTTGACCGTGCCAGCCACGAGCTCGGCCAGCTCGGCGGTGGTTGAAATTGGGCCCCGTTCTTGTCGGCGAGCTGCAATCGCCTTTGCAATCTGAACAGCAAACCGTTCCTCGCCATAGTCACGAATCACCTCCGCCATCTGCTGCACTTCGGCCGTTGCCAGCCACTCGGCCACGCTCTGGCCGCGCGTGGTGTCCATGCGCATGTCGAGCGGACCGTCGAAACGAAAAGAAAAACCCCGTACGGGGTTGTCGATCTGGGGGGAGCTCACGCCGAGGTCCATCAGCACGCCGGCGACGCTGCGCGGCGGCAGCTCCCCCAGGTGGTCGAAGCTCTGGTGCCGGATGGAAAAACGCGCATCCTCGATGCGCGCCGCCTCGGCCACCGCTTCCGCGTCCTTGTCGAACGCGATCAGCCGGCCGGCCTGCGACAGTCTCTCCAGGAAGGCCCGGGAATGGCCGCCGCGGCCGAAGGTGGCATCCACGTAGGTCCCGGCGCCGGACGCGGTGCCGGGAAGGAGGGCTTCCACTGCCTCCTTCAACAACACGGTCGTATGGCTCCATGGCGCTTGCACTGCCGGCCTCAGAAGGAGAAATCCTGGAACACATCGGGCATCTCTCCCTGGGTGGCCTCGGCCTCCTTGGCGTCGTAGGTGGCCTTGTCCCAGAGCTCGAAATGGTTGCCCATGCCGAGCAGCAGCGCGTCGCGCGTGATGCCGGCGGCCGCACGCAGCTCGGGGGAGATCAGCACGCGGCCGGTGCCGTCCATGTCCACGTCCATCGCGTTGCCCAGGAAGACGCGCTTCCACCACTGTGCCGACATCGGGAGCGCCGCGATGCGCTCGCGAAATTTCTCCCACTCCGGACGCGGGAACACCATCAGGCAGCCGTGGGGGTGCTTGGTGATCGTGAGCTGGCTGCCGGCCGTCGCGCTCAGGACGTCACGATGCCGGGTCGGCACGGAAAGCCGCCCCTTGGCATCGAGACTGAGCGATGAAGCCCCTTGAAACACGACCGCGAACCCCTGTCTTGGAAAGGCGCCGTGCACCTCGGCGAGGCACGAACGGACACTTTTTCCCACTTAACTGCACTTTTTTGCACTGTAGCAGGAAACACCTACCACGCAACGGGCGTCGCGGCTATTTTTTGTAATGGAATCAACGACTTAGCGGTGTTTTTGAAGCTTCAAAAACACCGATTTCCGTTGCAGGTGAAGCACTTAGCTCACGCAATGAATGTGTTGCGTGAACCGTACGAGTGCAAAAGCCCGATCAGAGGATGAATCGGGAGAGGTCTTCGTCGTGACTTAGTGCCGACAGGCGTGCATCCACGTAGGCAGCGTCGATGCGCACGCTCTGGCCATCGAGTTTGGCGGCATCGAAGCTTACCTCGTCGAGGAGCCGCTCCATCACGGTCGAGAGGCGCCGGGCGCCGATGTTCTCGGTGCGCTCGTTGACGTCGTACGCGATGCTCGCGAGCCGGGTGATGCCGTCGGGCGTGAACTCCAGCGTCACGCCTTCGGTCGCCAGCAGCGCCTGGTACTGCTTGACCAGCGACGCGCGGGTCTGCGTCAGGATGCTTTCGAAATCGGCCACGGAAAGCGATTGCAGCTCGACGCGAATCGGAAAGCGGCCTTGCAGCTCCGGGATCAGGTCGCTGGGCTTGCTCAGGTGGAAGGCGCCGCTCGCGATGAAGAGGATGTGGTCGGTGCGCACCACGCCGTACTTGGTGCTCACCGCGGTGCCCTCCACCAGCGGCAGCAGGTCGCGCTGCACGCCCTGGCGGGACACGTCGGCGCCCTGCGCCTCGCTGCGGGTGGCGACCTTGTCGATCTCGTCGATGAAGACGATGCCGTTCTGCTCGGCGTTGTGAATCGCCTGGGTGCGGATCTCTTCCTCGTTGACCAGCTTGGCCGCCTCCTCCTCGATCAGCAGCCGCATGGCCTCGCCGATCTTGAGCTTGCGCGTCTTGCGCCGGCCCTGGGTCAGCTGGCCGAACATGCCGCGCAACTGCTCGGTCATGTCCTCCATCCCGGCAGGGCCCATGATCTCGAGCGGGGCGCGCTGCTCGGCCAGCTCGATCTCGATCTCCTTGTCGTCGAGCTGGTGCTCGCGCAGCTTCTTGCGGAAGGCCTGGCGGGTGGCGTTGCTGCTCTCCGCGTTCGAGCCGTCGGCCGTGCGGGCGGGGGGCAGCAGCACGTCGAGGATGCGCTCCTCGGCGCCGTCCTCGGCGCGCATGCGCACCTTGGCGCTCTCGCTCTCGCGCGTCTGCTTGACGGCCATCTCGGCAAGGTCGCGCACGATCGAGTCGACGTCCTTGCCCACGTAGCCCACTTCGGTGAACTTGGTGGCCTCGACCTTGATGAAGGGCGCGTCGGCCAGGCGCGCGAGCCGGCGCGCGATCTCGGTCTTGCCCACGCCTGTGGGGCCGATCATGAGGATGTTCTTGGGCGTGATCTCGGCGCGCAGCTTCTCGTCGACCTGCTGGCGGCGCCAGCGGTTGCGCAGCGCAATGGCGACGGCGCGTTTGGCATCGGGCTGCCCGACGATATGGTTGTCGAGCTCGGAGACGATTTCCTGTGGGGTCATGGGCATGGGGTTACTCACTGGGCTCACAGGGTCTCGATGGTGTGGTGCATGTTGGTGTAGATGCAGAGCTCGCCCGCGATCTCGAGCGACTTCTTCACGATGTCGGCGGCGCTCAGCTCCGTGTGGTCGAGCAGCGCCTTGGCCGCGGCCTGGGCATAGGCGCCGCCGGAGCCGATCGCGATGACGCCGTTCTCGGGCTCCAGCACGTCGCCGTTGCCGGTGATGATCAGCGAGCTGTGGATATCGGCGACGGCCAGCATCGCCTCCAGGCGGCGCAGCACGCGGTCGGTGCGCCAGTCCTTGGTCAGCTCGATGGCAGCGCGCGCCAGGTGGCCCTGGTGCTTCTCGAGCTTGCCCTCGAATCGCTCGAAGAGAGTGAAGGCATCGGCCGTGGCACCGGCGAAACCGGCGAGCACCTTGCCCTGGTAGAGCCGGCGCACCTTGCGCGCGCTGCCCTTGATGACGATGTTGCCCAGCGTGACCTGGCCATCGCCACCGATCGCGACCTGGTCGCCGTTCGGGGTCTTGCGGCGCACGCTGATGATCGTGGTTCCGTGAAATTGTTCCATCGAGGCAATATGGCTATGGCCTGCACGAATGCAAGCCGGAGGATAGGAAGGGGGGGCGGGAAACAGAATAACCCGTTGCGGCGACCTCTTCGGCAAAGAGGCCAACGTGCGGCGCAGGGCACCTGCGTGGAGGAGCCAGGCCTCAGTTCGCCCTGATCCCGACTTCGGCGTGGTCCGCGATCCCGATCACGCCGAAGAAGGCGGCGATCAGCCGATGCGCGTCGACGAAAGCGACCCGCTCGCCGCGCGCATCGCGGGCGGTGACCCAGTTCAGCAGCGAACCGGCAGCCACGAAGTCGAGACGAACCAGCCCGGCGCAGGAAATCGACAGGCCCTGCGCACCGGCCAGTTCCTTGTCGAGGCGCTCCCAGGTCGAGAGCGATTCGCCAGCGAGCTCTCCGGCCAGCGAGCCGTGGCCGGCCCCGGCATGCGTCGGCGCCGCGTCGGCGCCGATCAGTTCGTCGTCACGTCCCGAGATCGAGAACCTCGACGACACCGAGGGCTGGGCCGTGGCAGACGACACGGAAGGCCGGGCTGCAGCTGCCGGCGGCACCTCGAGCTCGCCGAAATCGCCCTTCGGGTCTTCCCAGGGCGGGGGCGACACCTCGTAGGTGATGCAGTAGTTGAGCGCAAGCAGTTCGAACTCGTCGGGCCGGTGCATGACACGCAGCGCGGCCATGTGCAGTTGCCACCAGATGGCATCGACCCGCCGTTCGTTGACCGGCGTGGCCTGGGTGAGTGCGATCTGCAGCCGATCGGCGCCGGCGAAGCGCAGCTGCACTGCCGAGTCGGCCCAGTGGTTGAAGAGCGCGCGCAACGGTCCCGCAGCGTCGGGCTCGATGACATCGAGCGCGCTCCAATCCAGCTTCCAAATGGGGCCGGCTGCGCCGAGCGCGCGCGTCAGGCCGAGCAGGTCTTCACGCCTGAGAACCGCTGGGCTGGCCCAGTCGGCGCCACCGACCGGCGCCGGGGCCGGCGCGCTGATGGCCGATGCCGCCGCGACCTGGGCGTGGCGCGCCACTGCACGCAACGAGATCCATTCGGGCGGGTTGCGCTTCGTGCGCTGCGCGTAGCGCACGGCCGCCGCAGCGAACTTCTCTGCATCGCCGACGGCGCGATAGAAGTCGAACAGCGCCCGCCAAGTGTCGTCGTGATCGGCGCTCGACGCTTCGGGCGCCAGCGCCTGCAGCAGGATGGCTTCGGTGCCGGCGTCATCGCCATGGGCGAAGCGGATCGCGGCCTCCTCGATGCAGCCGTCGGAAATGGAGGGCACCGCCGCCGCGCCGGCGGCGCCTTGCGGCGGCGACACGCCGGGCACGGTGTCGGCGTAGGCGCGCGCGTGCTGGGCAGCCATGTCGCCGCTTGCCTTGCCATCCCCCTCCGGCCCCTGGCCTCCGGGGCCGCGGTTCTTCCACCACTGCTGCGACATCTGCTCTTCGATCTCGGCGATCTTCTTGAGCGTGAGTGCACGGCCTTCGGTCTTGCCGGTGGTGCTGCTGATGTTGAAGGAAGACGGGGTAGCCGCCGCGTCGCGCCCGCCGGCGGCCTCGCGCTGGCGCAGCTTGCGCAGCATGTCGAACTCGCGGCGACGCACGAAGTCATTGCGCTGCCGCCGCTCGATCATTTCCTTGAGCATCTCGCGGCTGTAGCCGTTCTCGAGCTGCGAGGACTCCTCGGCATCGAGCTCGGACCAATCCTTGAGCGGATTGCGAACGAACTTGGCCACCTTGGACAGCAGCCGGCCGGTGTCTTCCTTGGCCATGCGCAGCGACTCCCTTCGATGCGTCGGGACTCAGTCGCCGAACATCTTCTGCTTGAGCTCCCGGCGCTGCTGCGCCTCGAGCGACAGCGTGGCCGTCGGACGGGCCAGCAGGCGGCCGACGCCGATCGGCTCGCCCGTCTCGTCGCAGTAGCCGTAGTCGCCAGCGTCGATGCGCTGGATCGACTGCTCGATCTTCTTCAGCAGCTTGCGCTCGCGGTCGCGGGTGCGCAGCTCGAGCGCATGCTCTTCCTCGATGGTGGCGCGGTCGGCCGGGTCGGGCACCACGACGGTGTCTTCCCGCAGGTGCTCGGTGGTCTCGCCGGCGTTCTCGAGGATGCCGCGCTTGAGCGCTTGCAGCTTGAGCCGGAAGAAGGCCATCTGCTTCTCGTTCATGTACTCCGAGTCCGGCATCGCGATCACCTCGGCGTCGCTGAGCTCCTCGGCCGACTTGGTCTTCCAGTTGTTGGCGAGTTTCGGATCTTTCTTGATGGCCACCGGCGGAGGCGGCACCAGCGCGGTTTTCAAGTCCTGGACAAAACTGGACTTGGCCGCGGTGGATGCCACCGATTGCGGCATGGACGGCACGGTCAGCTGCGACAGCCGCGAGACACGCCCGCCGCGAGCGGGTGCGTTGGAGGGAGGGGTGTCGGTGGGGGTATTCGGAGTGGTCATAGCAGGTGTCGCTGCGGCAGGGGCCGCAGCCGCCTTTTTAACGGGAATCGATGAAGCTGATGCAGCGGCGCGTGGGCCTGCCGCCTTGGTTGATGAGGAAGCACCTGCACCCGCAGCCTTGGCCTTGCTCGTGGCAGAAGGCTTCGGCGGCGCGACAGGCCCGACGGTCTTGGGCGCGGAAACCTTTTTCGCGGCGGGCGCAGCCTGCTTGGCAACCGCCGTCTTCTTGACGGCCGGTCTGGACACGGGCTTTGCCTGGGCGACTGGTTTCTTCACGGTGACTGGCTCCTTCGACGAACTGGTTCGCGCTTTCAAAGGGATCTACTCCCATGGGCACCACTGCTGCCCGAGGGGGCTCGCCCGCGGCGAACCCAGGGGTTATACCCCCGAAAGCAGGCCGAAAACGTGTGCCGCTCTATGCCAAAAGTCACACATCGTCCCGGGAAGGACGATGCCTGACGTCCGGAACAGGCGCGCGATTGTATAGAAGGTCAGGCGATCGCGGTCAGACCAGGCACTGCTCCAGGCCCTGCTCCAGGATTTCGCGCGGCAGATCGATGCCGATGAACACCATGCGGCTGTTGCGCTTCTCGTCCGGCCCCCAGGCCGGGCCGAGGTCGCTGCCCATCAACTGGTGCACGCCCTGGAAGATCACCTTGCGCTCGGTACCCTGCATGTTCAGCACGCCCTTGTAGCGCAGCATGCGCGGGCCGTAGATGTTGACGATCGCGCCAAGGAAGTCCTCGAGCCGGGCCGGGTCGAAGGGCCGGTCGGCGCGGAAGACGAAGCTCTTCACGTCGTCATCGTGATGATGATGGTGGCCGTGGCCCTCGTGCTTGTGCGAGGGGTGATCGCAATGCTCGCCGTGCTCGTGGTCGTGGTGGTCGTGCTCGTCTTCCTCCTTCAGGAAGTCCGGGTCGATGTCCAGCTTGGCGTTGAGGTTGAAGCCGCGCAGGTCGAACACGTCCTTCAGCGGCACGTCGCCGAAATGCACCTTCTGCTGCGGGGCACGCGGGTTCATGTGCTTGAGGCGGTGGATCAGCGCCTCGGTCTCCTCGGCCGCCACCAGGTCGGTCTTGCTGATGAAGATCTGGTCTGCGAAGCCCACCTGGCGGCGCGCTTCCTGGCGGTCATTGAGCTGCTGCGGCGCATGCTTGGCGTCCACCAGCGTGAGGATGGAGTCCAGCAGATAGCTTTCGGCGATCTCGTCGTCCATGAAGAAGGTCTGCGCCACGGGGCCCGGGTCGGCCAGGCCGGTGGTCTCGATCACCACGCGGTCGAAGTCGAGCAGCCCCTTGCGCTTCTTCGCGGCCAGCAGCTGCAGGGCCTCGCGCAGGTCCTCGCGGATGGTGCAGCAGATGCAGCCGTTGCTCATCTGCACGATCTGCTCCTTGGACTCGGTGACCAGGATGTCGTTGTCGATGTTCTCCTCGCCGAACTCGTTCTCGATCACGGCGATCTTCTGCCCGTGCGCCTCGGTCAGGATGCGCTTGAGCAGCGTGGTCTTGCCGGAGCCGAGAAAGCCGGTGAGGATGGTGGCAGGGATCAGGGCCATGGATGCTCCGGGAATGGGGACGAGGGAAAGGCGGGAAGTTTAGCCACGCGCCCGGAACCACGCTCCGTCAGGGGCAAAGAGCGGCGAGCGGCTCACTGGAAGCCTTCGCCTCTTGCTGCGGTGCTGTTCGCCTCGTGGCGGCAGTGCGGCTCACTTGCGCACCACCACCAGGCCTTTCAGGTACTCGCCCTCGGGGAACTCGATGGTCATCGGGTGGTCCGGCGCCGCGCCCAGGCGCTCGCTGATGTAGCCGTCCACCCCCGCATCGATCCCGGCGGAGGCCACGATCTTGTGGAACAGGTCGGCGCCGATGCCGCCGGAGCAGGAGAAGGTCAGCAGCACGCCGCCCGGCTCCAGCAGCTTCAGCGCCAGGCGGTTGAGGTCCTTGTAGGCCCGCGCCGCGCGTTCGGCATGGGCCACGGTGGGGGCGAACTTGGGCGGGTCGAGCACGATGGCGTCGAAGCTTCGGCCCTGGTCGAGAAAGCGACGCAGCGATGCATTGACGTCGGCATCCAGGAACTCGGCGCTGGCCCCTTCGAAGCCGTTTAGGGCCACATGGGCACGCGCGCGCTCCAGCGCCGGCAGCGAGGAGTCGACAGACAGCAGCTCCGCGCCATCGAGCGCGCCCGCCGCCTTCAGCCCGGCCATCGCCGCCACCGTGAAGCCGCCGGTGTAGCAGAAGCAGTTGAGCACGCGCCGGAAGCGCCGGTGCCGCGCCAGCTCGGCGAAACGCCTGCGGCTGTCGCGCTGGTCGAGGTAGAAGCCGGTCTTGTGCCCGGTGGCGATGTCCAGCGTGAGCTGCCAGTCGTGCTCGCGGATGGTCAGTTCGGTGGGCCCGCTGCCGCGCAGCCAGCCGGCCGCGGGCGCCAACCCCTCTCGCTCGCGGCCGCTCGCGTCGGAGCGCTCGTAGAGCTTCTCGAGGCCGGTGGCCGCCAGCAGTGCATCGGCCAGCACGCTCTTCCAGCGCTCGGCGCCGGACGACAGGAACTGCGCCACCAGCGTGTCGGCGTAGCGATCGACGATCAACCCCGGCAGGCCATCGGCCTCGCCGTGCACCAGGCGCACGCCGTCGCTCGGCAGCTCGAAGCGTTCCCGCGCCGCCACCGCGCTCGCCACCCGCGACGTCATGAAGGCCGCGTCGATGCGCTGTTGCTCGTCGAAGCTCCAGGCCCGCGCGCGGATCTTGGAATGGGGGCTGAAGGCCGCCCACGCCAGGAAGCGCCCATCGTCGGCCTCGAGGCGCACCGTCTCGCCGGCATCGCCGCCGCCCTTGGCGATGGCCGATTCGAAGATCCACGGGTGACGGCGCAGCAGCGAGCGTTCCTTGCCGGGGCGCAGGCGCAGTGCTTTCATTTCTTGCCCCCTTCTTCCTTCGCGCGCGCCCGCGGATGCGCCGCATCGTAGGCCTTGGCGAGGTGCTGGAAATCCAGGCGCGTGTAGACCTGCGTGGTCGAGATGCTGGCGTGCCCTAGCAGCTCCTGCACGGCACGCAGGTCGCTGCTGGACTGCAGCACGTGGCTCGCGAAGGAGTGGCGCAGCATGTGCGGATGCACCGGCGCGGCCAGGCCCGCCTTCAGGCTGCGCTGGCGCAGCTGGCGCCAGATGGCCTGCGACGACAGGCGCGTGCCGGTGCGGCCGATGAAGAGCGCCGCGGCGCCGGCCGGATCGCGCAGCCGCGCCGCCGGCAGCGCCGCGCAGTCCTCGCGCCGCGCCAGCCAATCGGCCAGCGCCTCGGCCGCTTTCGCGCCCACCGGCACGGTGCGCCGCTTGCTGCCCTTGCCGAGCACGCTGGCCTCCTGCGCGTCGAGATCCACCCACCCGCGCGCCGTGTTGCTCGCGCGCAGGTCGAGGCCGGTGAGCTCGCCGACGCGCAGGCCGCAGCCGTAGAGCAACTCGACGATGGCGCGGTCGCGGGCCTCGGTCCAGGGATCGGCCTCCTCGTCATGCAGCTGCGCAAGCTGCACCGCCTCGTCGACCGCCAGCGCCTTAGGCAGCGGCCGCCCGGCCTTGGGCGCGTGCACGTCCTGCACCGGGTTCGCAACGATCCGCCCTTCGTGGCCCAGCCAGCGGTAGAAGCCGCGCCAGCAGGACAGCACCAGCGCGATGCCGCGCGACTCCCGGCCCGCGCTGTGCAACTGCGCCATCCAGCGGCGCACATGCGCGGTCTGCACCTGCTCCAGCGGCAGCCCGGCGGCGGCGGCGTTCGCGACCAGAGCCTCGAGGTGGATCGCATAGAGCTCGACGGTGCGATCTGCCAACCGACGCTCGACCCGCACGTGCTCGAGGTAGCGCTCGACGAGCGGCGATTCAGTGGAGGTATCCATTGGCGGCATTGTTCACGATGGCCAGCGGCTCGCGCAACGCACCCCGGAAGGCCATGCCCCAGCGCTGCCAGCAGGTGGTGGGCGCGGCGGCGTACTGCACCTCGAAGCGGCGGTCGAAGCCGACAGCGCGCGCGAGGCGCTCGACGCGCCACAGGTGGTAGGGCTCGGTAACAACGATCACGCGCTGCACGCCCGCCGCCTCGAGCACGGGTCGTGACATCGAGAGGTTCTCCCGCGTGGACTGCGACACCGGCTCCAGCAGCAGCGCGCCCTCGTAGCCCGCGGCGCGCGCATGCTGCTGCATCACCTCGGCCTCGATGCGGCCGTCTTCCTTGTCGATGCCTCCCGAGAAAACGAGCTGGCGCACCAGGCCCGCCCGCGCCAGCGCAATGGCGACATCGACGCGCCCGGTCAGGCAGGGATTGGGCCGGCCGTCGCGATACGCGCGGTTGCCGAGCACCAGCGCCGCGTCGGCCACCCGCGCCGGCGGATGCGCAAGCCGCTCGCGCGCATGCAGCCAGACCGTTGCGTGGATCGCGGCATAGCCCAGCAGCAGCACGACGAGCGCGCCCGACAGCGCGCGCCGTGCAATCAAGAACGCAGCCGCGACAGCGCCGCCGAGGCCAGCTCGGCGATGCGCTCCAGGAAGTCGGTGCCCATCTCGGCGTTGAAGCGATGCGCATCGGGCGATGCGAGCACCAGCAGGCCGAAGGCCGGTGCCTCGGGCTCGGGCCGCAGCGGGATCAGCGCGATCGACACCGCAGCCTGCGGCTCGGCCAGCCAGCCGGCGACCTCGAAGCCGGCGTTGAGGCCGCAATAGGGCGCGCTCAGCGAGGTGGCCAGCGCCTTCATGTCATCACTCACCTGCTGCGCGTAGGGCTCGTGGAGATAGCTGCTGTCGCAGTCCCAGATCTTGATCGCGACCTGCGGCACCACGAACAGCGTCTCCAGGTCGCTCGCGATGCGCGTGGGCAGCGCGCGCGGATCGCGCGTGGTCAGCAGGCCGCGGGTCCAGCGCTGCAGGCGGTCGGCTGTGACGACGTTCTCGGTGCCGTGGCGCACCATGTCCATCACGCGATGCTCCAGCGCCTTGATCTTCTCGCGCAGCATCTCGGCCTGGCGCTCCTGCAGGCTCACGGCGCGGTTGCCGTGCGGGCTGGTGAGCTGCACCTGGGCCAGCAGCTGCGCATGGCGTTCGAAGAAGTCCGGCGTGTTCGAGAGGTAGTTGGCGATGTCGTCTTCGGTGATGGGATTCATGGCGTCTCGGTGGATGGAGTTCATGGGGCGTCGGGGACCTCGATGTCGCCCTCGAACACGGTGACGGCGGGGCCCGTCATCAGCACCGGCGCGCCGTCGCCGGCCCACTCGATGGTCAGCAGCCCGCCGCGGGTCTGCACGTCGACGCGGGAGTCGAGCCGCCCGAGGCGGATGCCCGCCACGACCGCGGCGCAGGCGCCGGTGCCGCAGGCCAGGGTTTCGCCGGCGCCGCGCTCGAACACCCGCAGGCGCACATGGCCGCGGTCGACGATCTGCATGTAGCCGGCATTCACGCGCTGGGGAAAGCGCGGGTGGTGCTCGATCGCCGGGCCCTGCTTCGCCACCGGCGCGGCGTCGACATCGGGCACGATCTGCACCGCGTGCGGATTGCCCATCGAGAGCACTGCCACCGAGACCTTCGCACTGTCGGCATGCGTGCCCAGGGCCAGGTGCCAGGTGTGCCAGCCGTTGTCGTGCTGCGGGTCCAGACCGGCGGTGTCGAAGGGCACGCGCTGGGGCTCGAAGATCGGGGCGCCCATGTCCACCGTCACCCGGCCGTCTTCGCCCATCCTCGGCTCGATCACGCCGGAGAGCGTCTGGACCCGCACCTGGTCCTTGTCGGTCAGGCCGTGCTCGCGTACGAAGCGCATGAAGCAGCGCGCGCCGTTGCCGCACTGCTCGACCTCGCCGCCGTCGGCGTTGTGGATCACGTACTGGAAGTCGACGCCCTCGGCCGGCGCGGGTCGCACGCTGAGGATCTGGTCGGCGCCCACGCCGAAATGGCGGTCGGCCAGGAAGCGGTACTGCGCCGCGTCGAGGCCGAGCGCGCCGCGGGTCTCGTCCAGCACGACGAAGTCGTTGCCGGCGCCCTGCATCTTGGTGAAGCGGATTCGCATCGCCGGATTATCTGCCGCGCAGGATTGCCCTCAGCCGCGCAGGCGGTCCAGTGCCCGGTCCAGGAATCCAAGCCGGTCCTGCCCCCAGAAGCGCTCGCCCTCGAGCACGTAGGTCGGCGAGCCGAACACGCCCTTGTCCACCGCCTCGGCGCTGTTGGCGCGGTAGGCGGCCTGCGTCTCGGCGGCCTGCTCGAGCGCCAGCAGCGCGGCACCGTCGTAGCCGTTCTCGTCGGCCACCGCGATACGCACAGCGGCATCCGAGGTGTCGCGCTCCTCGGCCCACAGCGCGCGCAGCAGCGCATGCGACAGCGGCTGTGCATCCAGCCCCTGCAGCTGGGCGGCGATCACCATCCAGCCCGGGTACTTGTTCCAGTTCGGATCTGCGGGCTGGCCCTTGGGATAGTGGGCGGGCTCCAGCACCAGCGGCATGCCCAGGTAGTCGCGCCAGCGCGCGAGCTCGAGCGCGTGATAGGTACGGCGGGCCTGCGGTCGCGTCTTGAGCGGAATGCCGCCGGTCTGCGGCACCACGGCCTGGAAGTCGTAGGGCTTGAGCGTGAGGCGCACGTGGTGCCGGCGCACGATGTCCTGCAGTTGCGGGCCGCCGAGGTAGGCCCAGGGCGAGGAGAGGCTGTAATAGCAGTCGAGGGCGATCATCTTCTGGATTATCTTCACGCCATGTCCCACGACCCCTCCACCCCCGCATTGCCGCCGGTGCCCCCGCAGTTCGCCGCCAGTCCGCGCGACGCCGCAGCGCTCGAGGACCTCGCCCGCCACGCGCGCGCCGACCTCGATCGAATCAACGTCCCGCCCCCGGCCTGGATGCTCCCTGCCGAATCCGCCACCGGCACGCAGCCGGTGCTCGACGTCCTGGTGGCTGGCGCCGGCATGTGCGGCCAGACCGCCGCCTTCGCGCTGCGTCGCGAGGGCCTGACGAACATCCGCGTGATCGACCGCGCCGTGCGCGGCGAGGAAGGCCCCTGGGGCACCTACGCGCGCATGCTGACGCTGCGCAGTCCCAAGCAGGTCGGCGGGCCGGAGCTGGGCGTGCCTTCGCTCTCCTTCCGTGCCTGGTACGAGGCGCAGCACGGCAGCGAGGGCTGGCAGGCGCTGCACAAGATCGGCCGCATCGACTGGCGCGACTACCTGCTGTGGGTGCGCGACACCATCGGCTTGCCCGTGGACAACGGCCTCAGCCTGCGCTCGGTCTCGCACGGCGAAGGCGGCCGCCTGCTCTCGATCGAGCTCGAAGGCGCCGACGGCCGGCGCGAAACCGTGCGCGCCCGTCAGCTCGTGCTGGCGCTGGGCCGCGACGGCAGCGGCGCACCGCGCTGGCCGGACTTCCCGACGCTGCGGCGCGACGATCCGCTCGCGGCCGGCCGGGTGTTCCACTCCGCCGATGCCATCGACTTCGCCGCGCTCGAAGGCAAGCGCATCGGCGTGCTGGGCGCCGGCGCCTCGGCCTTCGACAACGCGGGCAGCGCGCTGGAGGCCGGTGCCGCCGAGGTGCAGCTGTTCGCGCGCCGGCCGCAGCTGCCGCAGGTCAACAAGAGCAAGGCCGCCTCCAGCCACGGCTTCCTGCGTGGCTTCGAGGGACTGGACGATCCGCGCAAATGGCGCGTCTACACCTACATCTTCGACGAGCAGGTGCCGCCGCCCTGGGAGAGCGTGCGCCGCTGCGACGCGCATGCGGCCTTTACGCTGCGCCTGGGCACGCCCTGGCTGGACGTGGTGCCCGGCGAAGACGGCGTGACGGTCACCCTGCCCGATGGCGGCAGCGAGCGCTTCGATGCGGTGATCTTCGGCACCGGCTTCGACGTCGACCTGCTCGACCGGCCCGAGATCGGCCGCTACGCGCCGCTCGTCGACACCTGGGCGCGCCACGTGCCGGCCGAAGAAGCGCGGCGCCACCCCGAGCCCGCTCGCTTTCCCTATCTCGGCGCGGGCTTCGAGCTGCGTGCCCATGCGCCCGGCCCGCCGGACGCGACCGCGGCGCTGTCGCGCATGCGCCTGTTCAACTGGGGCGCCACGATGAGCCACGGCGCGCTCGCGGGCGATATTCCCGGCCTTGCCATCGGCGCCACCCGCCTGGCCCAGGCGATTGCGCGCGACCTGTTCGTGGAAGACGCCGACCGCCACTGGGAACGGCTGAAGGCGCACGACGAGCCGGAGCTGATCGCGACGCGCTGGTATGTGCCGGGCGGAGGCGCCGAATGAGCGGTAGCGGAACCCGCTGATGGACACCCGCCAGATGCGCTGCATCCTCGCGATCAGCGAGGCGGGCAGCCTCACGCGCGCGGCCGAGCAGTTGGGCATCGCGCAGCCGGCCCTCACCCAGACGCTGAACCGGCTCGAGCGCGAGATCGGCACGCCGCTCTTCACGCGCACGCGGCGCGGTGCGACGCTGACGGAAGCCGGCCTCGCAGTCGTCGACGATGTGCGCGCCAGCCTGGCCCATGGCGACGCGGCCGCCGAGCGCGCACGCGCCATCGCTGCGGGGCGCGCGGGCCGGCTCACGGTCGGCTTCGTGACCCATGCCATCTACGAAGTGCTGCCGCGCGCACTGCGCCTGCTGCGCGCCGAGCATCCGCGGCTCGAGGTGGTGCTGCGCGAGATGAGCAACGCCGAGCAGGTCGACGCGCTGGCGGGCGGGCGCATCGACATCGCGCTGCTGCACCCGCCGGTCTCGGTCGATGCGCGCGTGAACGAACTGCGCCTGGGCGAGGACCCGATGATCGCCGCGCTGCCGGCCGCCTTCGAGGTGGCCGAGGACGGCTGCGTGTCCCTGGAAGAGGTCGCGCAGCACGGCCTGGTGTGGTTCCCCGAGCAGCAGATTCCCGCCTTGCGCAGCCAGATGCTGGGCGCGATCCGCCGCGCCGGCCACCAGGTGCAGGTGGTGCAGGACGCGAACCGCACCCTGACCGTGCTGGCCTGCGTGGCGGCCGGCCTGGGCTGGTCGCTGCTGCCGCGCTCGGCGCGCGCGCTGCGCCACGAGGGGGTGCGCTATGCCGAGGTGCGCGACGGCGCAGGCCTGCCCGCCTTCGAGCTGTCGGCGATGTGGCTGGCGCGCTCGCGGCCGACTTTCGCCGACGCCTTCGCGCAGAAGCTGGAGCTTGTTCAGTCGAGCTGAAGCTTGTTTTCTTTCGCGAGCCGGCTCCACTTGGCGAGCTCGGCGCGGCGGAAGGCATCGAGCTCGGCCGGGCCGGTGCCGATCACCTCGGCGCCCAGGGCCTCCAGCCGCTGGCGCACGTCTGCATCATTGAGCGTCGCGGCGATTTCCTTGGAGAGCCGGTCGATCACCGGCGCCGGCGTCCCCGCGGGCACGAACACCGCGTTCCACTCGTACATCTCGTAGCCCGGCAAGCCCGACTCGGCGATGGTCGGCACCTCGGGGAGTGCCGGCGAGCGCGTCCTTCCGCCGATCGCGATCGGCCGCAGCTTGCCGCCCTGGATGTAGGGCATGCCCGAGCCCAGGCTGGCAAAGAACACCGGCACCTGGCCCGCCATGACGTCGGTGAGCGCGGGGCCGCCGCCCTTGTAGGCCACGTGCGTCATGCGCGTCTTCGCCATCGAGTCGAAGAGCTCGGCGGCCAGGTGCGGCGACGAGCCGTTGCCGGAAGACGCGTAGTTGACCTCGCCCGGCCGCGCCTTGGCCTGCGCGATCAGGTCCTTGACGCTGCGGATCGGCGCCGCGGGATGCACCACCAGGATGTTGGGCACCTTGACCAGGAGCGACACGGGCGCGAAGTCGCGCAGCGTGTCGAAGGGCATCTTGCTGCGCAGTGCCGGGTTCTGCGCATGGTTGGACGCGTCGAGCATCACCGTGTAGCCGTCCGCCGGGCTCTTGGCCACCAGCTCGCCGCCGATCGCGCCGCCGGCGCCCCCGCGGTTGTCGACCACGACCGGCTGGCCGAGCCGCGCCGAGAGCTTGGGGGCGAGGATGCGGGCCACCGCATCCACCGTGCCGCCGGGTGGATAGGTCACCACCAGGCGCACCGGCTTGGCCGGCCAGGCCTGCGCCTGCGCGGCAAGCGCGGCCAGCATCAGAACCGTGCCGCCAACGGCATGAAAGACGACGCGCGCGAGGCGTGTGCGATGGACCATCTTTTGTCTCCTTGCAGCGACCATGCGGGCGCCGCTTTTATGTGAATCAAGCGAAACGGAACAGCGCCGCGGGCGTGTCGACCAGGATGCGCCGGCGCACATGCTCATCCTGAACCCAGTCGGCCAGGGCCTCCCGGGTGGAGCCGAAATCCGCCAGCGCCTGGTGCTGCGTATGCGGCCAGTCGCTGCCCCAGAGAAGACGCGTGGCGCCGAACGCCTGCAGCAGCGCCTGCGCGGCGGCACGGACCGCACTGCCGCGCTGATCGGGCCAGCTGCGGTAGGCCGCGGCCAGCTTGACCCACACGCGCTGCGTCTCAGCGCTGGCCAGAAGCCATGCGAAGCCCTCGTCTTCGGCAAGCGCCGCGTCCGGACGGCCGAAGTGGTCGACCACCAGCTTGCAGCCGGCGTCGAGGATCGGCTGCCCGGCCTGCGGCAGGTCGCGCGATTCGCGATGCAGCTCCACATGCCAGTCGAGTGCGCGCACCCGCTCGAACATGCGCCGCCATTCGGGGCGCCCGAAATCGGGAATCGGCAGCCCCACGAGGTTGAGCCGCATGCCGCGCACGCCCTGCCGGTCCAGGTCCGCCAGCGCATCGTCCCCGAGCGTGGGTTCGATGATCACCACGCCGCGCAGGCGCTGCGGGCAGGCACGCAGCGCATCGAGCAGGAAGCTGTTGTCGGTGCCCAAAAAGCTCGGCTGCACGAGCACGCCGTGCGAGACCGCATGCGCATCGAGCAGCGCCAGGTAATCGGCCAGTGGCGCGTCGTAATCCGGCGCGTGGCGATGCACCGGGGCCAGCGGCAGTCCGCGCCGGAAGACGTGGGCGTGGCTGTCGATGGCGGTGATCGCGCCGGTCGCGCCGGCCGCGTTCGTCGCATCGGTCGCGTGGGTCGGCTCAGGCATAGCGCTGCTCGAGGGCGTCGTACTGGTTCTTGCGCACCAGCGCCTGGCGCTCGGCGAAGGTGGCGACCAGGCCGCTGGCCTCGTCGAGCCGGCCGCCGTCGCGCAGGGCCTGCAGCGCCTGCGTCATGCCGCGCACAGCACCCTGCAGCGCGGCGTTGGCGTACAGCACGAGGCCGAAACCCATCGCGCCGAACTCGGCCGCATCGAGCGTGGGCGTCTTGCCGCCGATCACCACGTTGACCACCTGCGGGCAGGCCAGCTCGCGCGCAATGCGGCGCAGCGCGTCCAGCGACTCGGGCGCCTCGACGAAGGTGATGTCGGCGCCGGCTTCTGCGTAAGCCGCGGCACGGGCGATGGCAGCATCGAGCCCCTCGACCGCCGCGGCGTCGGTGCGTGCGATCACGAGGAAGTCGGCATGCGCGCGGGCATCGACCGCCGCCTTCACCTTGCCCAGCATCTCGTCGCGCCCGATCACGGCCTTGCCCTCGAAGTGCCCGCACTTCTTCGGGCTCACCTGGTCTTCCAGCTGGATCGCGTTGGCGCCCGCGCGCTCCAGCGTGCGCACCGTGTGCTGCACGTTGAGCGCGTTGCCGAAACCGGTGTCGGCGTCGACCACGATCGGCAGCTTCACTGCGTCGCGCAGCGCGGCCGTGTGCTGTGCCAGGTCGCCCAGGTGCACGAAGCCCAGGTCGGGCATGCCGTAGAAGGTGTTGGTGAGCCCCGCACCGCTCAGGTACACGGCCTCGAAACCCAGTTCCTCGATCACGCGCGCGGCCAGTGCGTTGGCCGCACCGGGCACCACGAGACCGCGCTTCGCCGCGACCTGCCGGCGCAGCAGGGTGCCGGGATGGATGGCGTCGTTGTTCATGTTCATTCGTCCTGCGTGTGCCGCGAGTATCGGCACGCGCCCGTCCAAACAGAACGCCCCTCCCGGTTGCTTTTGCATAAGCGCCGGTTATGACGGCGGCCCGGCCGCTTCGAGAGCGAGCTAACCCTCCGACCGGATGCCCCGCATCAGGATCACGCCGCCGAGCTGCGAGGTGTCGGTGCGCATGCGATAGGCCAGCGCCTGTGGCGTGCCGGCCTCGCTCTGCCAGCCCGCCTTCAGCAGTTGCGCCTGGATTTCGGGCGCGCGCAGCACCTCGCCCAGCGCTGCATTGAGGCGCGCCACGGCCGGCCTGGCCATGCCGGCCGGCGCCGCCAGCGCGGTCCAGATCTCCAGGTCGGCGCCGCGCACCTCGGCCTCGCGCAGCGTGGGCAACTCCGCGAAAAGCGGGCTGCGCAGCGGCGAAGTGACGCCGATGGCCTTGAACTTGCCCGAGGCCACATGCGGCTTGGCGAGTCCCGGCGGCAGCAACGCCAGCTGAATCTTGCCGGCGAGCATGGCCTCGATCACCTGCGGGTTGCCGTTGAAAGGCACATGCTGCGGCGCGATGCTGGTGCGGGACCTCAGGAGCTCCATGCCCAGATGGCCGACCGTGCCCACGCCGGGGGTGCCGTACCTGCCCCTGTCGCCCAGGTTGCGTGCCCACAGCAGCAGTTCGGTCGGCGTCCTGCCCACGGCGTTGCCGGAAACTGCCAGCACCAGCGGGGCGGTGCCGATCATGCCCACGGGCGCGAAGTCCTTCTCGGGGTCGAAGGGCGTGGCGGGATTGAGGAGCTTGGCGATCGTGAGATTGCCATTGATCAGGGCGCCGACGGTGTGGTCGTCCTGCGCCTTCGCCACCAGGTCGGCCGCGGCGTTGCCGCTCGCACCGGGCTTGTTCTCCACGATGACCGGCTGGCCCAGCAGCCTGGCGAGCGGTTCGGCGATCGCCCGTGCCGCGAGGTCCGGCGAGGCGCCGGCCGGAAAGCCGACCAGGATGCGGACCGGCTGGGTGGGCCAGGCGCCGGGCGCGGTGCCGGCCTTGGGAGCGCGCGGCGTCGCCGGCGAAAGAGTCTGCTGAGCCCAGGCGGCGGTGCCGCACAGGGAAGCGGCCATGCCTTGCAGCAGGCGGCGTTTGGTGATCATGAAAGGCTCTGGGGTTGTTGCATTTGTTGGTAACTGGAAGTTACGCGAGCCTTTGCCGCGGCGCAAGACAACCAAATGCTTCACCGGCCCCCTGCCGGCAGCGGGACCGCGTCAGCGGGGCTGGAGCGAGAGCTGTACCGTCGTGCCGTCGACGGTGACCGGATAGCCCAGGCCGTCGGCCAGCGCCTGGAAAGCCACGGCATCGATGGCCAGCTTGCGCGGCGCGCGCAGCGCACCCGCCATCGGTGTCGGATCGGCGGAGACGGAATCGCCAGGGCTGGCGATGAAGCGCAGGCCCTCGGGTCCGTCGGGCTCGACACGGATCGCCCCGAGCTGCTGGGTGTTGTCATGCAGGTAGCCCAACGCGCCCAGCACCATGTAGCGCAGGGCCGCCCCCTCCGGGAAGCGCGGTTCGTCCGGCGTGCCGCCGGCCAGGCGTTCGTCCACGTGCAGCCGGATCCCATGGAGCTCGTAGGCCGCGCGCATCAGGGACGTGCAGCGCTGCACCAGCGCGCTGCGCGTGATGCCCTCGTCGCTCGCGGCCAGCTCCCAGTCGCGCAGCGAGCGAACGCCATTGGAAAGCGCGTCGACCTGCTCGGAGATCGCTTGGAGCTGTTGCTCCCAGGCGCCTTCGTCGGCCGTCGCGGCGGCCGCGCGATGCCGAAGGAGCAGCAGGCTCATGCGAATCACCGACAGCGGCGCCGCCATGTCGTGGCGAAGCGCGGGCAGGGCGCGCGTGAGCAGTTCGTGCCGCACCCCGGCGACGATCCAGCTGCTGGCTCCAGGCGAGGCTTTCACTTTCAATCAATGCTTCCGAAAAGAGGGCTCCGAAGTATGGGCGTGCTCCGGAGCGCGGCCATGTAGGAGGAGGCCTTTTGCTCCGGCGCGTGCTGCCGTCTGGAAGAATGGGCGGGCGCCTCCGAACCATGCTCCGGGGCCAGGCGAAAGACATGAACGACGATCCCCAGTACCAGTACGTGGAAGGTCAGGCGCGCCCTAGCTTCCCTGCCCTGCTTGCCGATTTCGAGGCTCGAAGCCGTGCCGCGGTGGCCGCAGGCGACTGCGCGCTCGACCTGCGCTACGGCCCGCACGCGCGCCAGGTGTTCGACTTCTTCCCGGCGCGCGGCCGGCCGCGCGGCACGCTGGCCTATTTCCACGCCGGCTATTGGCAGTCGCGGGACAAGTCGGGCTTCCGCTTCATTGCACCGGCCTATGCGCAGGCCGGTCTCCACGTCGCGCTGGTCAACTATCCGCTGTGCCCGGAAGTCTCGTTGTCAGCCCTGGTCGAGGCCGCGCAGGCCTGCGTGCCGGTGATCCGCGCGCAAGCCGCGGGTGATGGTGCACTCCTGCTCGCCGGCCATTCGGCGGGCGCCCATATCGCGGTCGAGCTGGCCTTGGCACAGCGGGACGATGCTGTCGTCGCGGGCGTGGCGGCGCTGAGCGGCATCTACGAGCTGGCACCGCTGCTGGCAACCACGCTCAACGACAAGCTGCGGCTGGACGCCGCGAGCGCGCACGCCGGCTCGCCCCTGCACCGCGTGCGCGCCATCGCCGCGCCAGCCTTGTTTGCCGTGGGCGCCGCGGAAACGCCGGCCTTCCTGGCGCAGAGCCGGGACTTCCACCAGGCCTGGACGGCCGCGGGCAATCGCGGCGCGCTGCACATCGAGCCCGAGGCCGATCACTTCAGCCTGCTGCAGGCCTTCGCCTCGCCCGGGAGCGCGCTGTTCGCGCAGGTGCTCGGCCTGCTGGAGGAGGACTCGGCCTAGCGCCGATGCCGCGTCGCGTCCGCACTCACGCGGGCACCGTTCCGGGCAGCAGCGTCCCGTCGCGCGCGACGATGCGCCCGCCCGACACCACCAGCCGCCGCGGCGGCCGCGCCACCACCGCTTGCGCGACGGTCTGCGCATCGACCAGCACCAGGTCGGCGCGGCAGCCGGGCGCCAGGCCGTAGGCGTCGAAGCCGCAGCCGCGCGCGCCCGCCTCGGTCACGCAGTCGAGCGCGACCGCCAGCTCGTCGTCGCGCCGCAGGTTGTAGCGCAGGCCGATCAGCATCGCTCGCTCCAGCATGTCGGGCGTGCCGTAGGGCGTCCAGGTGTCGCGGATGCCGTCGTTGCCGCCCAGCACCGTCACGCCGGCGCGCCGGCAGGCCAGCAGCGGCGGCACGGCGCGCGCGGCCGGCGCGCTGGTGATCAGCACCACGCCCAGCTTCGCCATGCGCGCCAGGAGCAGCTCGCACTCGCGCTCGGGCAGGTCGCCCAGGCAGAAGCCGTGGCTGATCGCCACCCGGCCCTGCAGGCCCAGCGCGGCCGTGCGATCCAGGATCAGCGCCAGCGAGAAAGCACCCATCGCACCGGGCTCGTGCAGGTGGATGTCGAGCGGCCGGCCGTGGCGCTGCGCGATCTCGAACAGCGCGTCCAGCGAGCGCACCGGGTCGCCGTCGATCGCGCAGGGGTCGAGGCCGCCCAGCACGTCGGCGCCCTGCGCCAACGCCTGGCCCAGCAACTCGGCGGTGCCGGGGCGGCCCAGCAGGCCGGACTGCGGGAAGGCCACGATCTGGATCTGCAGCACGTCCTTCATCGCCTCGCGGGTGCGCAGCACGCCTTCAAGGTGGCGCAGGCCGGCCTCGGTGTCGACGTCCACATGGGTGCGCAGCCGCGTCGTGCCCAACGCCAGGAAGGCCTTCGCCAAGCCCAGCGACTGTGCCGCCGCGTCGTGGCCGCTGTCGCGCCGGAAGGCACGTTCGTTGTCGATACGGTCGATGAGGCGCGGGCCGACCTCGTTGCGGTACCAGTCCAGGCCCCACAGGGTCTTGTCCAGGTGGGTATGGCCCTCGACCAGGCCGGGCAGCAGCAGAGCGCCGCCACCCTCCTCCACCACGCAACCCGCCGTGGCCTCGAGCGCGGGGCCGAGGGCTGCGATGCGGCCCTCCTGCACCAGCAGGTCGACCGCGGCGCCGCCGAGCGGGCGCACATTGCGAAGCAGCAGCGGGGGAGAAGCTCGGGACATGGCGACCGGACCCGAGCTAGACCCAGCCCGCGCGGCGGAAGCGGTAGTACAGGATGCCGCAGAGGCTCGCGATGAGGCCCAGCGCGGCCCAGTAGCCGTAGCGCCACTTCAGCTCCGGCATGTGCTCGAAGTTCATGCCCCAGATGCCGGCGAAAGCGGTGCAGACGGCAAAGATCGCCGCCCAGGCGGCGAAGCGCTTGGTGACCTCGTTGTCCTCGATGCTGACCATCGAGAGGTTGACGTGGATCGCGGTGCCGATGGTCTCGCGGATGGCGTCGATGGAACTGTTGATGCGGCCCAGGTGATCCACCACGTCGCGGAAATACTCCTGCGTGCCGATGCAGATCTGCGGCACGCGCCCGCCATGCAGCTTTCCGGTGGCCTCCAGCAGTGGCGCGACGGCATGCTTGAGCAGTGTGAGGCGTTGCTTGAGCTCGTAGAGCTGCTTGATGTTCTCGCGTGCCGCGCCCTTGGTGAAGATGCGCTGCTCGATGGCCTCGAGCTCGACCTCGAAGGCGTCGATGACGGGAAAGTAGCGGTCGACCACCGCATCCATCAGCGCGTAGAGCACGAAGCCCGGCCCGTTCTTCAGCAGCTCGGGCTCGCGCTCGCAGCGCTCGCGCACCTCGACGAAGCCGTGGTCGTTGCGATTGCGCACCGAGACCACGTAGTTGCGTCCGACAAAGACGTCCAGCTCGCCCACGGACGGCTCGGAAGGCCCGTCGGCCTGGCCCGGGTCCATCAGGTGCATCACGACGAACAGCGAGTCCGCGTACTCCTCGACCTTGGGCCGCTGATGGCCGTGTTGCGCATCCTCGACCGCCAGCGGGTGCAGGTCGAACTCTTCCTGCACTTCTGCCAGCTCCTGCGGCGATGCATCGCGCAACGCGACCCAGACGAAGCAGCCGGGCAGCGAGACATATTCGCTGATCTCGGAAACGGGAATGTCGGCCAGCTTGGTGCCGTTCTCGTAGACGACGCAGTTGATGAGCATGCGAGGGCCAGGCGGTAAGGGAACAGGACGCGGCATCTTGCCACGCGGCGCGGCCGCTGGCCGTGCGCAAGCCGAGTCCGTCGGGTCAGCCCTCCGGCTTCCTCTGCAGTCCCTGCAACAGCGGCCCGACGATATCCAGGGGCAGCGGGAAGATGATGGTCGAGTTCTTGTCCGCTGCGATCACCGTCAGGGTCTCCAGGTAGCGCAGCTGCAGCGCCTGCGGCTCGCGCGCCAGGATCTCGGCCGCCTCCGCCAGCTTGACCGAGGCCTGCAGCTCGCCTTCCGCATGGATCACCTTGGCCCTGCGCTCGCGCTCGGCCTCGGCCTGGCGAGCGATGGCTCGCACCATGTTCTCGTTGAGGTCCACGTGCTTGATCTCGACGTTGGTCACCTTGATGCCCCACGCGTCCGTCTGCGACTCCAGCGTCTTCTGGATGTCGAGGTTGAGGCGCTCGCGTTCGGCCAGCAGGTCGTCGAGCTCGTGCTTGCCCAGCACCGCGCGCAGCGTGGTCTGCGCCAGCTGGCTGGTCGCCTCGAAATACTTCTCGACCTGGATGATCGCCTTCGCCGCATCGACCACGCGGAAGTAGAGCACCGCGTTCACCTTCACCGAGACGTTGTCGCGCGTGATCACGTCCTGGCTCGGGATGTCCAGCACCATCACCCGCAGGCCCACGCGCACCATCTGCTGGATGCCGGGGATCAGGATCACCAGCCCGGGACCCTTGACCTTCCAGAAGCGGCCGAGCTGGAACACCACGCCGCGCTCGTACTCGCGCAGGATGCGCAGCGAGGCCGCGATGAGAAGCACCGCGAACACCACGACGATGACGGTGAGCGCGACGCCGAGATTGAAGAACATGCTCAGACCTTCGCGCCCGGGTCCTGGCCTTCCGGCGCCACCTGCAGCGCACTGCCCCGGACGCCGCTGACGCGGACCCGCCGGCCCGCGTACAGGTCGCCCGCGCCGGTCACCCGCCAGTAGTCGCCCTGGATCTGCGCCCAGCCTTCGCCGTCGGCGAACTCGACCAGCTCGCCCGTGGTACCCACCAGCGTCGTCACGCCGCTGACCACCGGGCGCCGCTTCGCCCTGGCCGCCATCCCCGCGACCACGATGATGAAGAGCGCCGAGACGGCGCTGCTCAGCGCGATCACCCAGAGCGGGACGCCGAAGCCCGGCACGTCGTTGTCGATCAGCAGCACCGCGCCGAAGGCGAAGGCCGCGATGCCGCCCAGCCCCAGCACCCCGAAGCTGGGCAGGAAGGCCTCGGCGATCAGGAAGGCCACGCCCAGCAGGATCAGCGCGAGACCGGCGTAGTTGACCGGCAGCATCTGCAGGCCGAAGAGCGCCAGCGTCAGGCAGATCGCGCCCACCACGCCGGGCAGCACGAAGCCGGGGCTGGAGAACTCGAACAGCAGGCCGTAGATGCCGATCATCAGCAGGATCAGCGCCAGGCTGGGCTCGGTGATCACCGACAGCAGGCGGCTGCGCCAGTCGGCCTCGAACACCAGCAGCTGCGCGCGCTGCGTGGCAAGCCGCACGGTGCCGTGCTCCATCTGCACGTCGCGCCCGTTGACCTGCATCAGCAGGTCGGCCACGTCCTGCGCGACGTAGTCGACCACCCGCTTCGCCCGGGCCTCCTGCGCGGACAGGCTGACCGACTCGCGCACCGCCTGCTCCGCCCATTCGGCATTTCGATGGCGCAGCTGCGCGAGGCTGCGGATGTAGGCCGAGGCATCGGACAGGCGCTTGGCCGTCATCGCATCGGCAGGGGGCTCCGCGTTCTTGTCGTCCTTGTCGCCCTTGCCTCTCTTGTCGTCCTTGCCGCTCTTGTCGTCCTGGTCACCCGGCTTCGGATCCGGCCGGCCCGGCATCGGCATGCCGATCGCCACCGGTGTCGCGGCGCCGAGATTGGAGGCCGGCGCCATCGCCGCGATGTGACTGGCATAGAGGATGTAGGTGCCGGCGCTGGCGGCCCGTGCACCGCTGGGCGCGACGAAGGTCGCGACCGGCACGCGGGAGGCCAGGATGTCCTTGACGATGCTGCGCATCGAGGCGTCGAGCCCGCCCGGCGTGTCGAGCTGGAGCACCGCGAGCTTCGCCTCCTTGGCGGCTGCAAGAGCGAGACCGCGGCGCACGTAGTCGGCAGATGCCGGACCGATGGCGCCCTCGACCTGCATGAGGACCACGAGCGGCGGCGCCGGCGCCGCGGGAGACACGGCTTCAGCGCTGGCCGCTGCTGCATGCGCCAGGAGCACCAGTCCCATCAACCATGTTCTGGCGGACCCCATGCGGCGGATTCTAGGAGTGGGCTGCTGCGGTGTCATACGCTCGCAAACCCTCGCGCCCCTGCTCAGCCGTCGATGAAAAGCAGCGCCGGGGACTCGAGCCCGGCGCGCACCGCCTGCACGAACTCCGCCGCGAGCTGGCCGTCGATCACGCGGTGGTCGAAGGAGCAGGACAGGTTCATCATGCTGCGCGGCTGCATCGCGCCATCGCGCACGACGGGCCGCTGCACGATGCGGTTGACGCCCACGATCGCCACCTCCGGCTGGTTGATGATCGGCGTGGAGGCGATGCCGCCCAGCGCGCCGAGGCTGGTGATGGTGATGGTGGAGCCGCTCAGCTCGTCGCGCGTCGCATGGCCGGCGCGCGCAGCCGCGGCTAGGCGCGCGATCTCGGCCGCGCTCGACCACACGTCGCGCGCCTCGGCGTGGCGCAGCACCGGCACCATCAGGCCGGCCTCGGTCTGCGTGGCGATGCCCACATGCACCGCACCATGGCGCGTGAGCACGCCGGCCTCGTCGTCGAAGCGGGCATTGACCTGCGGATGGCGCCGCACCGCCAGCACCACGGCGCGCACCAGCAGCGGCAGCAGCGTCAGGTGCGCTCGCTCGCCGCCCCAGCGTTCGTTCAGCTGCGCGCGCAGGCGCTCGATCTCGCCGACGTCGATCTCCTCGACGTAGGTGAAGTGCGGGATGCGGCGCGCCGATTCCTGGGTGCGCTGCGCGATGCGCCGACGCACCCCGGTGATGGCCACGGCCTCTTCATCGTGGCGCTCCACGCCGCCCGGCGCCTGCGCGGGCTGTTGCCTAGGCGCACGCTGCGCACCGGGGTGACGGGCCAGCCAGGCGTCGAGGTCGGCCTGCACGATGCGGCCGGCCGTGCCGGTGGCCGTGAGCTGCCGCAGGTCGATGCCGAGTTCCCACGCCCGGCGGCGCACCGCGGGCGAGGCGATGGGGCGCTCGCCTGCTTGCGTTTGCGTTTGCGCTTGCGCGGGCAGGGACGCAGGTGCCGGCGCGGGCTTGAAGGCCGCTGGCGCACGTGCAGGCGCAGGTGCAGGTGCCGGCGCTGGCGCTGGCGCAGGAGGAGGTGCCGGTCCCGGTGGGGGCCCGAGCGTGGGCTCCTCCGTCTGCGTCGCGGCGACCTCTGCGTGGCCGCCGCCCTCCACCTCGATGCGTATCAGCTCCGCGCCCACCGCGATCAGCTGCCCCACCGTGCCGCCCAGCGCGATCACCTTGCCCGCAACCGGGGAGGGAATCTCGACGGTGGCCTTGTCGGTCATCACATCGGCCAGCACCTGGTCTTCGGCCACCGTCTCGCCGGGCTGGACCCACCAGGCGACCAGCTCCACTTCGGCGATGCCTTCGCCGATGTCCGGCACCTTGATCGCGAGGTCGCCCATTCGCTCAGTCCTCCATCACGCGCCGGAAGGCGGCGCCGACGCGTGCCGGGCCGGGGAAGTAGGCCCACTCCTGCGCATGCGGGTAGGGCGTGTCCCAGCCGGTGACGCGCTCGATGGGCGCCTCGAGGTGGTAGAAGCAATGCTCCTGCACCAGCGCCGCCAGCTCGGCGCCGAAGCCGCTGGTGCGCGTGGCCTCGTGCACGATCACGCAGCGGCCGGTCTTCTTCACCGAGGCGACGAGCGTGGGCAGGTCCAGCGGCCACAGGCTGCGCAGGTCGATGATCTCGGCGTCGATGCCGGTCTCGCGCGCGGCCGCCTCGCAGACGAAGACCATCGTGCCGTAGGTCAAGGCCGTGAGCGCGCTGCCGGGCCGGAACACCGCGGCCGATTCCAGCGGCACCGTGTAGTAGCCCTCGGGCACTTCGCCCAGCGGATGCTGGGACCAGGGCACCAGCGGCTGGTCGTGGTGGCCGTCGAAGGGGCCGTTGTACAGGCGCTTGGGCTCCAGGAAGATGACCGGATCGTCGTTCTCGATCGAGGCGATCAGCAGGCCCTTGGCATCGCGGGGGTTGGAGGGCATCACCGTGCGCAACCCGCACACGTGCGTGAACAGCGCCTCCGGGCTCTGGCTGTGGGTCTGGCCGCCGTAGATGCCGCCGCCGCAGGGCATGCGGATGGTGATCGGCGCGAAGAAGTCGCCGGCCGAACGGTAGCGCAGCCGCGCGGCCTCCGACACGATCTGGTCGTAGGCCGGGTAGAAGTAATCGGCGAACTGCACTTCCACCACCGGCCGCAGGCCGTAGGCGCCCATGCCGATGGCCGAGCCGACGATGCCACCTTCGGAGATCGGTGCATCGAAGACGCGCGAGCGGCCGTACTTGGCCTGCAGGCCTTCGGTGACGCGGAAGACGCCGCCGAAGTAGCCCACGTCCTGGCCGTAAATGACGACGTTGCCGTCTCGTTCGAGCATCAGGTCCATGGCGGAGCGCAGGGCCTGGATCATGGTCATGGTGGGCATGGGAGGGGCTCTTGTCTTGCTCCCTCCCCTTCCGGGGGAGGGTTGGGGTGGGGGCACTCGGTTCGTTTGATTTCGTACGGTGCTGTTGTGTTGAGTGCGGAGCCGGGAATTCGCCCCGGCGGGCGAGTCACTTTCTTTGTCTCGCCAAAGAAAGTAACCAAAGAAAGGCGACCCCACTGCGCGCGTCCCTCCGCTTCGCTACGGGCAACCTGCGGTGCTCGCTTTTCGCGGGGTCCGCGCAAACTCGCCTTCGGCTCAAACACGCGCGGCCCTTTTTCCGCGAAAAGCTGCGCTCCTCGGCACGCGCAGAGGGGACTTGGAGTCCAACGCGCCATGGCGCGTCCTTGTGTGGTGTGCAGGTTGGCGTGAGCTCCGGGTCTTCGCTCGCGTTGGCTCTCGCGCACATGCACATGCACACGCACATGCTCGTGCTCGTGCTCGTGCTCGTGCTCGTGCTCGTGCTCGTGCTCGTGCTGGTGCTCGTGCTCTTGCTCGTGCTCGTGCTCGTGCTCGTGCTGGTGCTCGTGCTCTTGCTCTGGGCCAGGCTCAGGCTCACGTTCGTACGCGCGCGCATGCCCCTGTTCCAGCTCTCGCGCAGCGAGGCCGCTGGTGGCCGAGCGAAGCAATGGCCCGACCGTCCCCCAATCCCCTCTGCGCGCGCCGAGGAGCGCAGCTTCAGGCGGAAAAAGGGCCGCGCGTGTCTGAGCGAAGCGAGTTTGCGCGGACCCCGCCTGAAGCGAGCACCGCAGGTTGCCCGCAGCGAAGCGGAGGGTCGCGCGCAGTGGGGTCGCCTTTCTTTGGTTACTTTCTTTGGCGAGACAAAGAAAGTAACTCGCCCGCCGGGGCGAATTCCCGGCTCCGCACTCAACACAACAGCACCGTACAACTCGACAGCCAGAGTGCCCCCCACCCCACCCCTCCCCCAGATGTGGAGGAAGCAAGCCCGAAGCGTGCAAAAGCGGCACAGCAGAGCTCATGCGCATCATCCTTTCTGGATCTGCGCGAGCTGCCGCCGCTGCTCCTCAAGGTGCGGCGGCATCACCTTGTAGACATCCTCGAACATCGCCGCCGGACTGTGCAGGTGCCCGTCGGCCAGCGACCCGTAGCGTTCGGCTTCCTTCATCGCCGCGCTCACCTCGGCTTCGAATTGCGACTGCGCCTTCTGGTGCTCCTCCTGCGACCACGCCCCGATCCCGCGCAGATGCTGCGCAAGCCGCGCAATCGGATCCCCCAGCGGGAAGTGCTGCCAGTCATCGGCCGGCCGGTAGCGCGAAGGATCGTCCGAGGTGGAATGGGGCCCGGCGCGATAGGTCACCCACTCGATCAGCGTCGGCCCGAGATTGCTGCGCGCGCGCTGCGCCGCCCACCGCGACGCCGCCATCACCGCGAGGAAATCGTTGCCGTCCACGCGCAGCGAGGCGATGCCGCAGCCGACGCCGCGCGCAGCGAAGGTGGTGGCCTCGCCGCCGGCAATGGCCTGAAAAGTGGAGATCGCCCACTGGTTGTTGACCACGTTGAGGATCACCGGCGCGCGGTACACATGCGCGAAGGTCAGCGCCGTGTGAAAGTCCGATTCGGCAGTGGCGCCGTCGCCGATCCAGGCCGAAGCGATGCGCGTGTCGCCCTTGATCGCCGAGGCCATGCCCCAGCCCACTGCCTGGATGAATTGCGTGGCCAGGTTGCCCGAGATCGAGAAGAAGCCGGCACGCTTCATCGAATAGCACACCGGCAACTGCCGCCCCTTGAGCGGGTCGCGCTCGTTGGACAGCAGCTCGCAGATCAGGTCCACCATCGACACGTCGTCGCGCGCGAGCAGGAGTCCCTGCTGGCGGTACGTGGGAAAGCACATGTCGCCCTGCTGAAGCACCAGCGCATGACCGGTGGCAATCGCCTCTTCGCCCAGGCACTGCATGTAGAAGGAGATCTTCTTCTGCCGCTGCGCGATCAGCATTCGGGCGTCGAAGGTCCGCGTCTTCATCATCGCCAGCAGGCCGCGGCGCAGCAGCGCGGCATCAACCTCGGGTGCCCAGGGCCCGACAGCGCGGCCTTGGTCGTCGAGCACCCGCACCAGCGTGTAGGCCAGGTCGCTGGTGTCGGCCGGCGAGGCCTCCACCGGCGGCCGCCGCACCTCGCCGGCCGGCGAGAGATGCAGGTAGGAGAAGTCGGTCTCGCGACCGGGCCGACCGGTCGGCTCCGGCACATGCAGACGAAGAGGGGGTGCGCCCTGGCTCATCGCGTTGTCTCCGCGTTGTCGTGAGCCAAAGCCTAGCGAATTTCAGGCGCGTGCGCAGCCGGGCAAGTGCGCGATGTCTCCCTTGGAGTACTTGCGGATCTCCGGTTCGACCCGCACGGAAGGGATGGTGGCCGTTTTCCTTCCAACGGCGTATTGCGGTTGCGCTACAAGTCCACGCCGTACTGGCCGCACCTATCAGTCAATGCTGATCTTCGCCGCCTTCGCCACCTCGGCCCACTTCACGCGATTGGCATGGACCGTCTGCTTGAACTCGGCCGGCGTCTCGATGCGCACGGTATTGCCTTGCGCCTCGAACTTCTCGCGGATCTCGGGCTGCTCCAGCACGGCGCGGATCGCAGCGTTGAGCTTGTCGACGATGCGCGCGTCAGTGCCCTTGGGCGCGAACACGCCGAACCAGATCGAGCTGTCGAAGCCCTGCGTGCCCGGGAGGCCGCTGGACGCGATGGTCGGCACCTCCTTGACCGCCGCCACCGGCTTGGCGGTGGTCACGCCCAGCAGCCGCACCTTGCCCGCCTTGTAGTGCGGCAGCACGGTCTGCACCTGGTTCATGATGCAGCAGGTCTCGCCGCGCACCACCGAGGTGATGGCCTCCGGCCCGCCCTTGTAGGGCACGTGGACCATGTCCAGGCCCAGGCGCGAATTGAATTCGGCAAAGGCCATGTGCGTCCCGGCGCCGTTGCCGGTGGAGGCGTAGTTGTACTTGCCGGGGTTGGCCTTGACGCGGTCGACGAACTCCTTGAGCGTCTTCACGTCGATCACCTCGGGGTTGATGGTGAGCACGTTGGAGACGTCGAGCACCGGCGCCACGGGCACGAAGTCGGCTTCGACGTCGAAGGGCAGCTTCTTGTAGAGCGCGGCGTTGCTGCCATGGGTGGCGGCGGTTCCGAAGGCCAGGGTGTAGCCGTCGGGCTTGGCGCGCGCCACGTACTCGCTGGCAATGTTGCCGGCCGCGCCGGACTTGTAGTCGATCACCACCGGCTGGCCGAGCTTCTGCGAGAGCGGCTCCTGAATGGTGCGGGCGACAACATCCACACCGGAGCCGGCCGGGAAGCCCATGATCAGCGTGACGGGCTGCTGTGGCCAGTCGGCCTGAGCAATGGCGAGGGGTGCCGCCAGGACAAGGCCGGCAGCGGCGAGGAACGAGCGGCGCAGGCGGCCACGAAGAGAAGCAGGCATGGCAGTCCTTCGAAGGAGACGGAGGCGAACGCGCATTGTGGCGCGCCGCTCATGCGTGATCGCATCGAAGCTTATGCAGCAGCAACCATGCCACGTGCAGCCGGCCGCTCGCCTCCCATAATCACAGTCCATGGTCCGCCCCACCCAACAACTCCATCCCGCGCGCGAACCGGCCGCCCTGCTGCCCGCCGCCACCGTCCTGCTCCTGCGCGACACGCCCGAAGGCCTCGAGGTGCTGATGACGCGGCGCTCCGCGAGCGCCAGCTTCGCGCCGGGCGCCTATGTGTTTCCGGGCGGGCGCATCGAGGCCGCGGATGCAGCGGCCCAGGCCGTCGCCACCCGCCGGCCCGCCCAGAGCGATCTGCAGCTCACCCAATCCGTCGCCGCGGTGCGCGAATGCTTCGAGGAGCTCGGCGTGCTGCTCGCCCGGCATCCGGACGGCCGCCCGGTCGATCCCGACACCGTCGCGGCCATGGATCGCAGCACCACGTCGGCGGTGGCGCTGGCCGAGCAGTGCGCGGCGCGCGGCCTGCTTCTTGCCACCGACCAGGTCTACACGCTGGCCCACTGGATCACCGATCGCGACCTGCCCAAGCGCTTCGACGTGCCCTTCCTGGTCGCGCGCATGCCCGGGGGCCAGACGCCGGTGGCCGACGAGGCCGAGCAGTTCGAGCCCTGCTGGGTGCAGCCGGCCGATGCGCTGGCGCGGCACCAGGCGGGAGGCTTCTTCATGATCTTCCCGACGCTGCGCACGCTGGAGCGGCTGGCGTCCTACGCAACGGTCGACGCGGTGCTCGACGCCTGCGCCAACCGCCCCGGCGGCGAAGGCCCGCTGTGGACCAGCTGCCCGCGCGCCGGCCTGCTGCGCGGCAAGGAAGCGCGCTACATGGAGCACGAGTCGCCCTACGGCGAGCTGGCGCTGGTCTGCCCCGACGGCCAGATCGTGCACGAGCTCGGTTGGCAGAGCGAGACGCCGGTGGCGCTGCTGAAGAACCTGCGGCGCCTGACCGCACCCAATCCCGGCGCGATGACCGGCCCCGGCACCAACAGCTACATCGTGGGCGACGCGGCCACCGGCTACATCGTGATCGACCCGGGCCCGAACGACCCCGCCCACATCGAGCGGCTGCGGCAGGCCACCGGCGGCGACATCCGCCTGATCGTCTGCACCCATTCGCATGCCGACCATTCCCCGGGGGCCGCGCCGCTGCAGGCGCTGTGCGCGGCGCCGAAGCCGCCGATCCTCGGCCTGCCTTCGGCGCCGACAGCACGCCCGGCCTCGCACTTCGTGCCCGAGCGCGTGCTGCACGACGGCGAACGGCTGGTGCTGCAGGACGGCCAAGGCACGACGCACACACTGCGCGCCGTGCACACGCCCGGCCACGCGGCCAACCACCTGTGCCTGGTGCTGGAGGAAGACGGCCTGCTCTTCTCCGGCGACCACGTGCTCAACGGCAGCACCACGGTGGTCGACCCGCCCGACGGCAACATGAACGCCTACCTCGACTCGCTCGACCGGCTCGACGCGGTGTGTGCCGAAGGCGGCATCCGCTTCATCCTGCCGGCGCACGGCCATGTGCTGGGCGAGGCGCGTGCCGCCATCGCCCACCTGAAGTCGCATCGCCTGAAGCGCGAGGCCAAGATCGCCGCCGCCATGGCGCGCCTGCCGCAGGGCACGCCCGAGGACTGGCTGCCGCTCGCCTACGACGACGTGCCGCAGCGCCTGTGGCCGGTAGCCGCGCGCTCGCTGGCCGCCCATGTGGAGCGCATCCGCCAGCGCGCGCCGCAATGACCGACGGCGACGAAGGCATCCGCCTGGCCAAGCGCGTCGCCGCGCTGGCCGGCTGCTCGCGGCGCGACGCCGAGCTGCTGATCGAGAACGGCGCGGTGCGCGTCGACGGCGCGCCGGCGCTGCTGCCGCAGTCGCGCGTGCAGCCGCACCAGCAGGTCGAGATCGAGGCCGGCGCGCGGCCCGAACCCGTGGTGCCGGTCACGCTGCTGCTGCACAAGCCGGCCGGCACCGCGATGGAGCAGGCACACCGCCTGCTCGTGCCCTCGAACCACCATGCGCCCGAGCGCGCGGGACTGCGCTTCCTGCCGCGCCACGTGGCGGCGCAGCGCGGCATGACGCCACTGGAGACCGCGGCCAGCGGCCTGGTCGTCTTCACGCAGGAATGGCGCATCGAGCGCAAGCTGCACGAAGACGCGGCGTTGCTGGAGCACGAGCTCATCGTCGATGTGGCCGGCCCGGTCGGGCCCGAGCAATTGGCGCGGCTGAACCAGGCGCCCGCACGCGTCAGCGTCAGCCAGCAGGCGGAAGGGCACACCGGCCTGCGCTTCGCCGTCAAGGGTCTCCAGCCGGGCCAGATCGCGCACCAGTGCCAGGCCGTCGGTTTGCAACTGCTGGGCATGCGGCGCCTGCGCATCGGCCGGGTGGCGCTGGCGGGGCTGCTGGCCGGGCAATGGCGCTACCTGTTGCCGAACGAGCGCTTCTGAACACCGGCCATCGACAGGTGCCATGGACAAGACGATCGACACGCGGCCGTCCATCGCCCTGCGCCGCTTTGCCGCCGCCGTCGCGTTGCTGGGCTGGGCCGCCCTTGCGCTGCAGCTCGTGCTCTCGATCGGCCTGGCCACCTCGGGCGGCCGGCCGGCGGCCTGGGGCGTCTTCATGTACCTGGGCTACTTCACCATCCTCACCAACCTGCTGGTCGCGCTGGCGTTGACGGCCGCGGCGACGACGAGCCAGGCGGGGTTGTGGCGCTTCTTCCGGCGCGCGGGCGTGGCCAGCGCCATCGCCGCCAACATCACCGTGGTGGGCCTGGTGTACTTTTTCGTGCTGCGCCACATCTGGAACCCGCAGGGGCTGCTGTGGCTGGCAGACGTGCTGCTGCACTATGCGATGCCCTTGCTCTTCCTGGCCTACTGGTGGTTCGCGGTGCCGGCGGGCGGGCTGCGCTGGGGCGACATCCTCAGCTGGTGGATCTACCCGCTCGGCTACCTCGCCTACGCGCTGGTGCGCGGTGCAGTGGCGGGCGTGTACCCCTACCCCTTCATCGACGTGGGAGCACTGGGCTATGGCCGCACGGCCATCAACGCGGCCGGCGTGACGCTCGGCTTCTCGCTGGTCGCCGCGTTGCTGGTGGCGATCGGGCGCTCGAAGCCGATCCCGAAGAAAGTGTGAAGCGCGCCTGTAAGCCGGATTCTGTGCATCGAGGTTTCCCTCGACGTGACCGCCATTACTCTGGGCCGTCTGTCGCCAGACGGCTCGGTGCCACCTACCCGCCAGCTCTCCCTGCGGAACCACAAGGTGGAGCGTCGCGGCGAACCGCGCCGCTCCGGGCTGGCCTACTTGGTGTTGCTGCGCGCAGAGATTGCCCGTTTCACCCGGCCGGGTTGCCCCGGCCGACTCGTCTCTGTTGCTCTGATCCTCACCTCGCGGTGGAGAGCCGTTAACTCCTGCGCTGTCCTGTGCAGTCCGGACTTTCCTCCAGTGCGCCCTTTCGGGACTTGCACCAGCGGCGGTCCGGCGCGCTTCACGGCCGCGATTATGTCGCCTGGAGGCGTGCTCGTCCCGGCTCCCCGGAATGGCCGCTTTCCCGGCCGGCCATTCTGCGGGGATTCCTCAAGCTCAGTCCGCCAGCCAGAGGCGCTTGAGGCGCTTGCCGAGTGGACTGCGATATCGGTCGAAGTCCTTGCGATCGACCGTCAGCACGTTGTAGATGCCGGTACGGTCGGCAGCAAAGACCAGCGCCACGTCCGCCAGATCCGCTCCACCATCCGCGTAGCGCTCCGTGAAGTCGGCGATCTCGGAAAGATTCGCCGGATCGCTGGCCAGGACCGTCAATCGACCTGCTGCGGCCCAGCGCAGCAGATTGAGCCAGCCGGCATCGTCAAGCAGATGACCGGCCTCGGTGAGCACCTCCCAAACCGTGTAGAGGCGGCGGCCCGCGAGCTGCTGCAGCATGCGGACGGCGCCTGCATGGTGAGCGTCACCGTCGTTGAAAAGAGCGACCAGGAAACCCGTGTCAGCGAGCGTATCCGTGCTTTTCACGCAGCCGCTCCAGGATGGCCCGCTTGCCGGGGTGAATCACGCTCTCCGGCTTGCGCAGCCCGCCACCCTTGCCGATGTACAGCGCATCGATCTCGGCCGCTGCCTTTTCCGGGGGCAGCACCTTCCCGGCATAGGCAGCGATGCTGCGACGGATGAACTCCGACTTGCTGATATGCAGCGCGGCAGCGGCGCGCTCCAGCAGGGTTTCGTCTTCGGCCGGCAATCGGATGGACAAGGTCATGCTCACTCCTGTAATACAGAAGTGTATTACAATCCGGCGTCCGTCGAAAGCCACCTGCCCGATCACCACGGGCCGCCCGCCATGATCCGCGTCTCCGAACTCAAGCTCCCGCTCGACCATGCGCCCGAGGCATTGCCCGCGCTGGTCGCATCCACGCTGGGCATCGCGCCCGGCGACATCGCCTCTCACACCGTCTACAAGCGCAGCTTCGATGCGCGCAAGGCCGAGCTGCTCACGGTCTACATCGTCGACGTGGCGCTGGCCGATGCGCAAGCCGAGGCGGCCGTGCTGACGAGGCTTGCCGGGCGCCCGCATGTGCAGCCCGCGCCCGACATGGCCTACCACCTGCCCGCGCGAGCGGCCCAGGACGGACCGCGCCCAGTGGTCGTGGGCTTCGGCCCCTGCGGCATCTTCTGCGCGCTGATACTGGCGCAGATGGGCTTCAGGCCCATCGTGCTGGAGCGCGGCAAGACCGTGCGCCAGCGCACCAGGGACACCTGGGGCCTGTGGCGCAAGAGCGTGCTGAACCCGGAATCCAACGTGCAGTTCGGCGAGGGCGGCGCCGGCACCTTCTCGGACGGCAAGCTCTACAGCCAGATCAAGGACCCGCGCTTCCTCGGCCGCAAGGTGATGGAGGAGTTCGTGAAGGCCGGCGCGCCGCCGGAGATCCTCTACGTCGCCCATCCGCACATCGGCACCTTCAAGCTGGTGAAGGTCGTGGAGAACATCCGCGAGCAGATCGTCGCGCTGGGCGGCGAGATCCGCTTCGAGCAGCGCCTGACCGACGTGCACATCGAGCGCGGGCAGCTGCGCGGCTTGACCGTGCTCGACCAGCGCACCGGCCAAAGCCATGAACTGCGCACCGACCATGTGGTGATGGCGCTGGGCCACAGCTCGCGCGATACCTTCGAGATGCTGCACGAGCGCGGCGTGCACATCGAGGCCAAGCCCTTCTCCATCGGCTTTCGCGTAGAGCATCCACAGGGCCTGATCGACCGCGCGCGCTGGGGCCGGCATGCCGGGCATCCTCTTCTGGGCGCGGCCGACTACAAGCTGGTGCACCACGCGAGCAACGGCCGCTCCGTCTACAGCTTCTGCATGTGCCCGGGCGGCACGGTGGTTGCGGCGACGAGCGAGCCCGGCCGCGTGGTCACCAACGGCATGAGCCAGTACTCGCGCAACGAGCGCAACGCCAATGCGGGCATCGTGGTGGGCATCGATCCGCGCGACTACACCGGCTGGGAGGACGGCCGCACCGGATCGCCCCTCGCGGGCATCGCGCTGCAACGGGCGCTGGAGTCCAACGCCTTCGTGCTCGGCGGCGGCGACTACCGGGCGCCGGGCCAGCTGGTCGGCGACTTCATCGCCGGCAAGCCCTCCAGCGCACTCGGCAGTGTCGAGCCCTCGTACAAGCCGGGCGTGACGCCGTGCGACCTGCATGCCGCCCTGCCCGGCTACGCCATCGAAGCGATGCGCGAGGCCTTCCCCGCGTTCGGCCGCAAGATCAAGGGCTTCGATCTGCACGACGCGGTGCTGACGGGCGTAGAGACACGCACGTCCTCGCCGATCAGGATCACGCGCGGCGAGGATCTCCAGAGCCTGAATGTGCGCGGGCTGTATCCGGCGGGCGAAGGCGCGAGCTATGCGGGCGGCATCCTGTCGGCCGGGGTGGACGGGATCAAGGTCGCCGAAGCCGTGGCGCGCGGCATCGCAGAACCCCAGAAAAAAGCCGCCTGAACGGCGGCTTCTTGCTTAGACCCAAGGCCCGTCAGGTCTGCGCGCTGTTCTGCAGCGCCGCGATGCGCTCCTCGATCGGCGGGTGCGTCGCAAACAGCTTGCCGATGCTGCCCGTGATGCCCAGCGTTTGCACCGCCTTCGGCAGCTCGCCGGGCGGCAGGCCGCCCAGGCGGGCCAGCGCATTCACCATCGGCTGCTTGCGGCCCATCAGCTGGGCCGCGCCGGCGTCGGCGCGGAACTCGCGCTGGCGCGAGAACCACGCCACCACGATCGCGGCCGCGAAGCCCAGCAAGATGTCGAGCACCACCGTGGTGATCATGTAGCCAATGCCGGGGCCGGTGCTGTCGCTGCCGCGGCGCAAGAAGCCGTCGACCGCGTAGCCGATCACGCGCGAGAGGAACACGACGAAGGTGTTCATCACCCCCTGGATCAGGGTCATGGTCACCATGTCGCCGTTGGCCACGTGCGCCACCTCGTGGCCGATCACCGCCTCGACCTCCTCGCGCGTCATGTTGGCGAGCAGGCCGGTGGACACCGCCACCAGCGAGGAGTTCTTGAAGGCGCCGGTGGCGAAGGCATTGGGCTCGCCCTCGAAGATGCCGACCTCGGGCATGCCGATGCCGGCCTTGTCGGCGAACTTGCGCACGGTCTGCACGATCCAGGCCTCGTCGGGCGACTGCGGGTCGTTGATGATGCGCACCCCGGCCGTCCACTTGGCCATGGGCTTGCTGATCAGCAGCGAGATGATCGCACCGCCGAAGCCGATCACCAGCGCGAAGCCCAGCAGGGCCGTCAGGTTGAGACCGTTGGGCGTGAGATAGCGGTTGACGCCGAGCAGGCTGGCCACGATGCCCAGCACCGCGACCACCATCACGTTGGTCAGGACGAACAGAAGGATGCGTTTCAAGCTGATTTCTCCGTGGGTTCAGGCGATGCGCTCGCCGTGGCGAACAGATGAGGCCCGGCAATGCGGTTTCAAGCGCGGCAGCGAAGCAACGATCGTTGTCTTGGTTCCGGGCAGCCGCCGCGCCAGGCCTCGGATCGATCATAGGAGCAAAAGTTCGCACCCCAGGAACACGCCACTACGCTCACTCGGGATAAAGCCGGCTCGCCAGCGTGGCACTGGCCTTGCGCAGTGCCGGCAGGAAAGCGTCGCGGAATTCGACGAAGCTCATGCGCTCCGCGCGCACCGCGATGCTCATGGCGGCCACCATTGCGCCGCCGCGGTCGTGCACCGGCACAGCCATGGAGCGCACGCCCAGCTCGAGCTCGCCGTCGTTGCCGGCGTAGCCCTCCTCACGGCAGCGTGCGAGCAGCGCCAGCACCGGCTTCAGCTCGTACACGGTGCGCGCGGTGAGCGGCTCCCGCGGCATCGCGCGCACGCGCCGCTCGGCCTCGGCCGGCGGCAGGCTGGCGAGCAGAACGCGCCCCAGCGCAGAGCAGTAGGCCGGCAGCCGCGAGCCGATGCCCAGGCCGGTGCTGAGGCTGCGCCGCGCGGTGGAGCGGGCGATGATGATCGCGTGGTCGCCCAGCAGCTTGCCGAGCGAAGCCGATTCGCGCGTGCGTTCCGACAGCGCATCGAGCAGCGGCTGGGCCAGCGAGGGCGTGGCTCGCGAGGCGAGGTAGGCATGCGCCACCAGCAGCGCCTTGGGCAGCATCCAGAAGCGCTTGCCGTCGCTGTCGAGATAACCCAGCGCCTGCAAGGTCAGCAGCGAGCGCCGCGCCGAGGCCGGCGAGCAGGCGGTGAGGCGCGCCACCTCGGAGACGGTGAGCCGGCTGTGCTGGCGGCCGAAGCAGGTCAGCACCTCCAGGCCCTTCTGCAGCGAGGCGACGAAATTCTTGCCTTCGACAACGGCAGCTCCAGGGGATTCGGCGAGATTTTTGCGCATAGCGCAAATCTAGCTTGTCCGCGACGACCCGGGACGGGACACTTCCCTGGCCCGATGAACGTCTAGCCACGGAGACAAGACACCCATGCTGAAAACCTTCGCGCGGCGCGCCAGCGCCGCCTGCCTGGCCGGCGCCTGCCTGCTCGGCACTGCCGCGGCCCAAGGCCCCCAGGCACTGAAACTCGTGGTGCCCTACCCCGCCGGCGGCACCGCCGACATCCTGCCTCGCGTGGTCGCCGAGAAGCTGCGGCCGCAGTTCCCCGGCGGCGTGCTGATCGACAACCGCACCGGGGCGGGCGGCAACATCGGCGCCGAGGTGGTGTTCCGCTCCGAGCCCGACGGCAACACCTTGATGGTTTCTCCGCCCGCGCCGATCGCGATCAACCAGCACCTCTACAAGAAGCTCTCCTTCGACCCTTCCAAATGGGTGCCCGTCACGGTGCTCGCGACGGTCCCCAACGTGCTGGTGGTGAACCCCAAGCTGCCGGTGAAGAACGTGCAGGAGTTCATCGCCTACGCCAAGGCCAACCCCGGCAAGCTGAGCTACGGCTCGCAGGGCAACGGCACCACCTCGCACCTGACGGCCAGCATGTTCATGCAGCTGACCGGAGTCGAGATGGTCCACATCCCCTACAAGGGCACGGCTCCCGCGCTGGTGGACCTGGTGGGCGGCCAGATCGACGTGTTCTTCGACAACCTCAGCTCCTCGCTGCCCTTCCACCAGGCCGGCAAGCTGCGCATCCTGGGCGTGGCCGACGGGCAGCGCTCGCCCGCCCTGCCCGATGTGCCCACCTTCGCCGAGCAGAAGCTGCCTGCCATGAACGCCGTGACCTGGTTCGCGGTGGTGGCGCCGCCCGGCACGCCGGCCCCCAAGGTCGCGTCGACGCAGAAGGCCATCGCCGACGCCCTCGCATCTCCCGAAGTGAAGCAGAAGTTCGCCGAGCAGGGCGCCGAGCCGCGCGGCTGGGACAGCGCCCAGACCGGCAAGTTCATCCAGGCCGAGTCCGCCAAGTGGGAAAAGGTCATCAAGAGCGCGAAGGTCTCTCTCGATTGAAGTTGAAGCCATGAACGACATCGCACCCCAACCCGTCCATTGGGCCGGCCCCGGCCTCACGCGCATCCCCTTCGCGCTCTACAGCGACGCGCAGACTGCCGCCGACGAGCAGGCCCGCATCTTCCGCGGCGAGGTCTGGAATTACCTGTGCCTCGAGGCCGAGCTGCCCGACGGCGGCAGCTATCGCACCACCTTCGCCGGCGAAACGCCGGTGGTGGTGGTGCGCGATGAAGACGGCGAGATCTACGCCTTCGAGAACCGCTGCGCCCACCGCGGCGCCCTCATCGCGCTGGAGAAGTCCGGCCGCGCCGAGAACTTCCAGTGCGTCTACCACGCGTGGAGCTACAGCCGCCAGGGCGACCTGACCGGCGTCGCCTTCGAGAAGGGCGTCAAGGGCCAGGGCGGCATGCCGCCCGACTTCTGCAAGGAGGCCCACGGCCCGCGCAAGCTGCGCATCGCCACCTTCTGCGGCCTGGTCTTCGGCAGCTTCAGCGAGGACGTGCCCGGCATCGAGGACTACCTGGGCGAGGAGATCTGCGCGCGCATCGAGCGCGTGCTGCACAAGCCGGTGGAGGTCATCGGCCGCTTCACGCAGGCGCTGCCCAACAACTGGAAGCTCTACGTGGAGAACGTCAAGGACAGCTACCACGCGAGCCTGCTGCACCTGTTCTTCACCACCTTCGAGCTGAACCGCCTGTCGCAGAAGGGCGGCGTGATCGTCGACGAGAGCGGTGGCCATCACGTGAGCTACTCCATGATCGATCCGGCGGCGGAGAAGGACGCCTCGTACAAGGAGCAGGCGCTTCGCTCCGACAACGACCGCTACCGCCTGAAGGACCCGAGCCTGCTGGCCGGCTTCAAGGAATACGACGACGGCGTGACGCTGCAGATCCTGTCGGTATTCCCCGGCTTCGTGCTGCAGCAGATCCAGAACTGCCTGGCCGTGCGCCAGGTGCTGCCCAAGGGGGTGGAGCGGACCGAGCTCAACTGGACCTACCTGGGATATGCCGACGACACGCCCGAGCAGCGCCGCGTGCGCCTGAAGCAGTCGAACCTGATCGGGCCCGCGGGCTTCATCTCGATGGAGGACGGCGCGGTTGGCGGATTCGTGCAGCGCGGCATCGCCGGCGCGCGCGACCGGCAAGCTGTGGTCGAGATGGGGGGCGGCAGCACCGACTCGAGCGAAGGGCGTGCCACCGAGGCCTCGGTGCGCGGCTTCTGGAAGGCCTATCGCCACCACATGGGCGCCTGAGTGCCCGGTTGCCGAATACACGTGGTACGAGCGACAAGAGAGACGAGAGACACACGATGATCGACCTGCTGGCGCTGTGCGCCTTCAACGCGGCCTATGCCCACACCATCGACAGCGACGCGCTGGAGCAGTGGCCCGACTACTTCACCGAGGACTGCCACTACCGCATCACGCACGTGGAGAACGAGCGCGAGGGCCTGGCCGCCGGCATCGTCTATGCCGACTCGCGCGCGATGCTGGAGGACCGGATCGCGGCGCTGCGCGAGGCCAACATCTACGAGCGGCAGCGCTACCGGCACCTGCTGGGCATCCCGCTCGTGCAGCAGGCCAGTGCCGACCGTGCCGAGGCGCGCACGCCCTTTGTCGTGGCACGCATCATGGCCACCGGCCAGACCGAGCTCTTCGCCACGGGCGTCTACCAGGACCGCTTCGTGCAGCGGGACGGCCAGCTCAAGCTGCAGTCGCGCGTGGCCGTGTGCGACAGCACGGTGACCGATACCTTGCTGGCGCTGCCGCTGTGAGCGCCGCATGGCCGCCCAAAGGCGCGAAGGCCCCCTCGGGGGGCAGCGCAATATACGAAGTGACAAGCGTGGGGGCACTGACAAGTTCGGCTCGACGGCTCGCGCTTGCCGCGGGCGATCCCAACGGCATCGGGCCCGAGATCGCGCTGAAGGCGCTGGCGGCGCTGCCAGCCGATGCGCGCGCGCGCATCACGCTCTTCGGGCCACCGAGCGTGCTCGAGCGCACGGCCGCGCAACTCGGGCTCGCGTCATTGCTGGCAGACCAGCCGGTGGTCGGCGCGGGCGTGTTGCCGGCCGAAGCGGCTCGCCCCGGGCAGATCGACGCCGCGGCCGGCGCATCGGCGGTGGCCTCGGCCAGCGCCGCCATCGAGGCCTGCCGGCGCGGCGAATTCGATGCCGTGGTGGCCTGCCCGCATCACGAGACCGCGATCCATCAGGCCGGCATCGCCTTCAGCGGCTACCCCTCGCTGGTGGCGCGCGTCTGCGGCCAGCCGGAAGACAGCGTGTTCCTGATGCTGGTGGGCGGCGGCCTGCGCATCGTGCATGCGACGCTGCACGAAAGCGTGCGCACGGCGCTCGATCGGCTCACGCCCGGGCTCGTCGCGGATGCGGCGCGAGCCGGTGCGCGCGCCTGCGCGCTGCTGGGCGTGGCGGCGCCGTCCATCGGCGTCTTCGGCATCAACCCGCATGCCTCCGAAGGCGGACTCTTCGGCCCCGAGGACGAAGCCGTCGTCGAGCCGGCCGTGCGGGCGCTGCGTGCCGAGGGCCTCCATGTCGACGGGCCCCAAGGCGCCGACCTGCTGCTGGCGCAGCGCAGGCACGACCTCTACGTGGCGATGCTGCACGACCAGGGCCACATTCCCATCAAGCTGCTGGCGCCGAATGCTGCCAGTGCGCTGTCCATCGGCGCCGGTGTGCTGCTGTCCAGCGTGGGCCATGGCAGCGCGATGGACATCGCGGGCCGCGGCATCGCCGATCCGGCGGCGCTGCTTCGCACCATCCACCTGTTGTCCGGTTTGGGGAACTCCACGCCATGAGCCGCACGGCCGCCCCGAAGGCGAATAGCACCGTAGCCGAAGGCGAAGGTACTCCAGTAAGCCATCGCATTGCCATTGCCGGCAGCGAGGTCGCCTTCGACTGCGCCGAGAACCAGAGCGTGCTCGACGCGGCCCTGCGCGCCGGTATCGAGCTGCCCTATTCCTGCCGCAAGGGCGTGTGCGGCAACTGCGCCGGCGGCATCGTGCAGGGCGAGGTCGCCGGCCTCGAGGGCGCCTCGATCCGCAACGAGAGCTGCACGCCGGAGCAGGTGCTCTACTGCATGTGCGCCCCGACGACCGACCTGCAGATCCAGCCGGCGAGCTGGCACCGCATCGACCCGAGCGCACGCAAGCGCTTCACGGCCAAGGTGTTTCGCAACCAGCTCGCCTCGCCCGATGTGTCGGTGCTGCAGCTGCGCCTCCCGGCCGGGCAGCGTGCCAAGTTCCATGCCGGGCAGTACCTGCAGCTCGCTGTGGGCGACGGCAGCACCCGCTGCTACTCGATGGCCAATGCGCCGCACGAGAGCGATGCGCTCACCCTGCACATCCGCCATGTGCCGGGCGGCGCCTTCAGCGCCCGCGTGCCCCACCTGCAGCAGGGAGACCTGCTCGATGTCGAGCTGCCCTTCGGCGCCGTGACGCTGGACGCCGCCTCGTCACGGCCGATCGTCTTCGTGGCCGGCGGCACCGGCTTCGCGCCCATCAAGTCCATCCTCGACGACATGGCGAAGCGCCGCATCGAGCGGCCGGTCACGCTGATCTGGGGTGCGCGCCGCGCCGACGGCATCTACCTTCGACCGGCGGTGGCGAAGTGGCAGCGGCAATGGCCCACGTCCTTCCGCTTCATCGCAGCCTTGAGCGAGGATTCCGCCGATGCGGCCGAGGACGGCTTTGCCGGCCGCGTGGACCAGGCCCTGCAGGCCCGCTGCCCAGAGCTTGCGGGACACGAGCTCTACTGCTGCGGCTCGCCGGGCATGGTGCAGGCGGTGCGCGAGCTGGCGGTGCGGCAGCTCGGCCTGGCCGCCCCCGACTTCCATGCCGATGTGTTCGTCGAAGGGCCGGCGCTCAGTGCCGCGGAGACGGCGGCGGCCTGAAGACCGCCGCGTCGTCGTAGAAGCCGGGCGCCTCGTTGGCCGGGCACCAGCCCGGCACGCCGAGCACGGGCAGCGGCGCGAAGGGCTTGCCGGCGAGGTGCGAGGGTTCCAGGGCGGCGGCGATGGCCGCATCGTCGATCGCGATCGCGCGGGCTGCGTCCGGCGCCCACAGCACATGCGCCGTGAGCGCCTTGCGCGGCGCGGCGAGCTTTTCAAGCAAGGCGTGGCCGAAGACCAGCAGCCGCGCCTCGCGCCACAGCGCGCGTTCGCCGACGAAGAGGCGCTGCCAGTCGCGCGCGAGCAGCGCCTGCCACAGCGCAGACGGCGCATCGAGCACCGCACCGTTCTCGTCGAACAAGGTCAGCGCATCGCGCAAGGGACCGCGCGTCGCACCGATGCCGGCGCGTGCGATCTCGGCCGCCTGCAGCGCGTTGAGCCGTCGCTTGGCGCGCGGGAAATGCAGCCAGACCAGGCCGTTGAAGAAGTCGTGCAGGTTGTCGCGGGTGGGCACCTGGGCCGTCCGGAAGATGAAGGCCTCGTAGGCTTCGCCGGCCGGGGCGGCATCGGCTTGCACGAAGCGCAGGTGGCCAGCCGGCAGCGCGATGCCCGGCGCCGCTTCCGACAGCACCGCCGCCGCGTCGTCGCCTTGCGCGAGCGATGCCGCCATCGCCGCGGCACGCGGCGCATAAGGCGCAAGCCAGGGCTGGTTGGGGTCGAAGCCCCGCGGCGCGCTCACTGGAGTACCTCCGCCTTCGGCTGCGGTGCTGTTCGCCTTCGGAGCGGCCGTGCGGCTCACGGCCCGGCAGGGCCGACGTACTGCACCTTGTTCGGTGTCTTCTCCGGCGTCAGCAGGAACAGCTCCGGGAATTTCTTGAACAGCTTGGGCGAGCTCGCGCTCTTGCCCAGCAGCTTGGCACCCCGCAGGCGCTCGGCCGCGTGGTTGAGCTCGATCCTGTCGCCACGGAGGAGCTCGGGCACCGCATCGAGGATGCGCAGCACGTCGTCCGGCAGCACGGGCGCCGGCGGCGCGACTTCCTGGGCCTTGGCGCGCCGCGCGCGGGCGGGTCGCTTGGCCGCGGCGGGCCGGCCCGCGGGCTGGTGCTGCAGGTCGATGAAGCTGTCGTAGACCGCCACGGTCTCTTCGCCCGTCTTGCCCTGCTGGCCGATGCCGCAGACGCGGCAGCCCTTCTCGCGCAGGCGGATCACCAGCGGCGCGAAGTCCGAGTCGGAAGACACCAGCACCACGAGATCGGGCCGCTCCGCCACCACGAGGTCCATGGCGTCGACCGCAAGCGCGATGTCGGTGCTGTTCTTGCCCGAGGCCAGGTTGACCATCGGCCGCACGGAGAGGCGCTTGAAGAGCGCCTGGTGCTTGAGCGCGGTCTCGGCATTGCAATAGGCGCGGCGCACATGGATCGCGCCCTGATCGGCCAGCGTGCGCTGCACGGCCTGCTCGATCACGTCGGCCGAGACGTTGTCGGCGTCGATCAGCAGCATCACCATGCTCATACCAACCTCCAGGCCAGCGTTTCGCCGCCGCGCAGCGGCTTGAGCGTGGCCTCGCCATAAGGCAGCGTCTCGGGCACGGTCCAGCTTTCGCGCTTCAGCGTCACGGTGTCGGTATTGCGCGGCAAGCCATAGAAGTCGGCGCCGTGGAAGCTGGCAAAGCCTTCGAGCCAGTCGAGTGCGCCCGCGTTGTCGAAGACTTCGGCGTAGAGCTCCAGCGCGGTCAGCGCGGTGTAGCAGCCGGCGCAGCCCAACGCATGCTCCTTGAGGTGCGCCGGGTGCGGCGCGCTGTCGGTGCCCAGGAAGAAGCGCGGGCTGCCGCTGGTGGCGGCCTCGACCAAAGCGACGCGATGGGTCTCGCGCTTGAGCACCGGCAGGCAGTAGTAGTGCGGCCGGATGCCGCCGGTGAAGATCGCGTTGCGGTTGTAGAGCAGGTGGTGCGCGGTGATGGTGGCGGCGGTGAAGCGGTCCGCGTCGCGCACGTAGTGGGCGCCCTCCTTCGTCGTCAGGTGCTCGAACACGATCTTGAGCTCGGGGAAGTCGCGGCGCAGCGGGATCATCACGCGCTCGATGAAGACCGCCTCGCGGTCGAAGAGATCGACCGCGGGGTCGGTCACCTCGCCATGCACCAGCAGCAGAAGGCCGTGCTTCTGCATCGCTTCGAGCGTCGGGTAGGTCTTGCGGATGTCGGTGACGCCGGCATCGCTGTTGGTGGTGGCGCCGGCTGGGTAGAGCTTGAGGGCGCACACGCCGGCCGCTGCGGCGCGCGCGATCTCCTCGGGTGGCAGCTTGTCGGTCAGGTACAGCGACATGACCGGCTCGAAGTCCAGGCCTTCGGGCACGGCGGCGCGGATGCGGTCGCGGTAGGCCTTTGCCTGCTCGGCGGTGGTCACCGGCGGGCGCAGGTTGGGCATGATCAGCGCCCGGCCGAACTGGCGCGCCGAATGCGGCACCACCGCTTGCAGGGCGGCGCCGTCGCGCACATGCAGGTGCCAATCGTCGGGGCGGGTAAGGGTGAGGGTCTGTGCTGGGCTGGTCATGGAGGCGGATTGTCCCATCGGGTTGAACTGGCGCGCATGTCGGCGAGTCACGGCTGGCGGCACGCGTGCATCGCCGCCGCTCGCCGAGGCGATGCACGGCCAGGCCGGGCCCCGCACCAACTTGAACAACGCGGCCCGACAGAGGCCTTGCCCTGCAGGGCCCGCCTCCGCGAAACTCCCCCTCCTCATCAATCGGAGAAATCGCATGCCAAAGGGATACTGGATCGCACGGGTGGATGTTGCCGACCCGGAAAAGTACAAGGCCTACGTCGCCGCCAATGCCGAGCCGTTCAGGAAGTTCGGCGCCCGCTTCCTGGTGCGCGGGGGCAACTTCGAAAATCCGGAAGGGACGAGCCGCAGCCGCAACGTGGTGCTCGAGTTCCCTTCCTATCAGGCTGCGCTGGATTGCTGGAACTCGCCCGAGTACCAGGCGGCCATCGCGCTGAGAGCGTCCCCGGTGTCGACCATCGACCTGGTCATCATCGAAGGCTACGACGGCCCGCAACCGGGCTGATGGGTGCGATGGATGTCGTCCTGGTCCATGGCATCTTCGACAACGGAGCGATCTTCCGGCGCCTGGCGGGCGCGCTCGCTAACGCGGGACATCGTTGCTGGGTGCCGGCGCTCAAGCCGGCGGACGGCAGAACCGGGATCGAGGACCTTGCCGCCAAGCTCCATGCCTACATCGACCGGCATCTGGGCAGCGATGCCGAGCTGGCGCTCGTCGGCTTCAGCATGGGCTGCATCGTCTCGCGCTATTACCTGCAGATGCGAGACGGCGCGCGGCGCACCAAGGCCTTCTTCGCCATCTCGGGGCCGCATGAGGGAACGCTGACGGCCTACCTGTATCCCGGGCAAGGCGCCAAGGACCTTCGGCCCGGCAGCAAGCTGCTGCAGTGCCTGAAGCAGACGGAGGACCGGCTGGGCACGCTGCGCCTGTTCACCTACTGGACCTCGCGGGACGTCACGATCATTCCGGCGTCCAGCTGCTGCTGGGCGCTTTCTTCGCATCGGGTGGATGCGAAGGTGATGTTGCATCGCTTCATGCCGGGGAGCGCGGCTGTCTGTGGCGACGTGGTGCGGCAGATGACCGGGTGTTCGTCGAGCGGCTGAACTCAGCGGCCGGCCGTGGCTGAAGAGGATGGGTTGGCCCGTGCCCCAGTCCATGCAATAGAGCTCGGTGCCGTCGCGCAATGTCAGTGTGGTGATGGTTGTTTTTCAGTAGCGGAGAGTGAGGGGAAGGGAAGGGAAAGAAAGTGGTGCACCTCGGGCTTTCCGGGCCCGATGTGGAAGCGCAGCGCCTCGGCCTGCAGATCGGCGTCGGCATGCGACACGCGGTGGTGCTGGCGCAGGTGCTCGGCCCACGATTCGACCAGGAACCACTCCACCACGCGTTCGGGGTCGCCAGTATGTTCCGTCACGTCCCACGCGTAGGCGCCGTCCCGGCGGCGCTCGAGCGACAGCCGCTTCATCGTCTCCATGAACGCAGGCCGGTCTTCCTTGCGGATGCGGTATTCGACCTGCACCATCACCGGCCCGCGGTCATGGGCCACGGGTTCGGCCAGCAGCGGCTCGGGCCAGTGGTTCGAGGCTTGCAGGTCGGCTTCGCCGGCGGGCAGGCGCACCCGATGGAATATGAGGCCGGCCACGGCTAGCCCCACGGCGCCCGCCACCAGCGTGTACGGCACGCCGACTTGCTGCGCGACGAGGCCCCAGCCCAGGCTGCCGGCTGCCATCGCTCCGTTGAACACCGTGAGGTACACGGCCAGCCCGCGGCCGCGCACCCAGTTCGGCAGGATGGACTGCGCCACGCCGTTGAGCGTGGTGAGCGCGATGATCCAGCCGAGCCCCAGGAGCAACAGCAGCAACACCGCGAGCCACTGCGGCGGCGCGAAAACAAGCCCGCCCATCACGCCAGCACTGAGCAGCGAAGCCAGCAGGAGCATGCCGTCTGCATCGAGCCGGGCGCGCAGCCGCGGCATCACCAGCGCGCCGCCGATGGCGCCCGCGCCCACCGCGCCGAGCAGCACCCCGTAGAAGCTCGCGGTGCCGCCGAGCATCTGACGGGCCACCAAGGGCAGCAGCGCCCACACCGAGCTCGCGAACAGGAAGAACACCGCCGCGCGCAGCAGCACCACGTGCAGCTCCTTGCTCGCTCGCGTGTAGCGGATGCCTGCGCGGAAGGCGCCGAAGAAGTTCTCGGACAGTCCGGTGTCGACGGCTGCCGGGCGCTTCCACCACAGCAGCGCCGCAATGACGAACACGTAGCTCAGCACGTCCAGCCCGTAGGTGACTGCGGCGCCGAAGCTCGCGAGAATCAGCCCGCCCGCCGCGGGGCCAATGGAGCGCGCGATGTTGATGCCCAGCGAGTTCAGCGCCACCGCACTCTTCAGGTCGCTGCGCGGCACGAGCTCGGGCACGATCGATTGCCAGGTCGGCCCCATCAGCGCGGCACCGATGCCGCCCACGAAGGTCAGCGCGATCAAATACTCGACCGTGAGTGCACCAGTGTGCGACAGCACCAGCAGGGTACCGCTCACGGCCGCGAGCACCAGTTGCACGAAGATGAGGAAGCGGCGCCGGTCGAGGATGTCGGAGAGCACGCCGGCCGGAATCGCGAGCAGAAAGATCGGCAGCGTGGCCGCGGTCTGGATCAGCGCCACCGCGGTCGGGTTGGCCGAAAGATCGGTCACCAGCCACGAGCTCGCCACGTCGCGCATGAAGCTGCCGATGTTGCCGAGCACGGTGGCCGTCCACAGCACGGCAAAGACCGGCTGGCGCAACGGCGCAAAGGCGCCGGGCGGCGAAGCGGCAGCGCCTTTGATGGAATCGGTCATGGGTGCTTCCCTTTCAGCAAGGCGGGCCGCAGCACTGCGGGTGAACTGGTCCAGCGCGCTGCCATCACACCGCCCAGCAGGCGCAGCCCAGCGCGCCCCAGAAGCTCTTCAGGTCGGCAATGGGCAGCTTGCTGCTCCACGCCGTCGCGTGCTGGTGGCCGTGCACGCTGCAGTTGTTGGCGCAGGCACAGGACATGGCTGCATGGCGCATGGCCTTCTGCAGCGGTGCGCCCTCCGCGTTGCCCCAGCCGGCATAGCCACCGAAGCTGCGCACCGGCGACCAGTCGGGCATGGCCGGCGGCGGCGCGCCTTCGTCGTGCGGCTGGAACGGGCCCGCGGCATACACCACCTTGCCGCCGACCAGGGTCAGGAGCGCCGTGGTGTCGGCGATCTCCGATTCCGGGCAGGCGAAGAAGTCTCGGTCGGGCACCACCAGGTCGGCGAACATGCCGGCCTCGATGCGGCCCTTCTTGCCCACCTCGTTCGAGAACCAGGTGACGTTCTCGGTCCACATGCGAAGGGCAGCCTCCCGGTCGAGGCAGTTGCGCTGCGGGTAGAGCTGCATGCCGCCGACGGTCTTGCCCGTGACCAGCCACGAGAGCGACACCCACGGGTTGTACGAAGCGACGCGCGTGGCGTCGGTGCCAGCGGACACCTTCACGCCTTTTTCGAGCATGCGCTTGACCGGCGGCGTGGCCTCTGCCGCGCCGGCGCCGTAGCGCTCGACGAAGTATTCGCCCTGGTAGGCCATGCGGTGCTGCACCGCGATGCCGCCGCCGAGCGCGGCGATGCGGTCGATCGACTTTTCGGAGATGGTCTCGCAATGGTCGAAGAACCAGTTCAGGCCCGCAAGCGGCGTGTCGCGGTCGACCTTCTCGAACACGTCGAGCGCGCGGTCGATGGTCTCGTCGTACGTGGCATGCAGGCGCCAGGGCCACCTGTTCTGCACCAGCACGCGCACCACTTCCTCGAGCTCGCCTTCCATCTCGGGCGCCATGTCCGGCCGTGGCTGGCGGAAGTCCTCGAAGTCGGCCGCCGAGAAGACCAGCATCTCGCCCGCGCCGTTGTGGCGAAAGTAATCGTCCCCCTGCTTGTACTTCGACGTGGCGGTCCAGTTGAGGAAGTCCTGCTTCTCCTGCTTGGGCTTCTGCGTGAACAGGTTGTAGGCCAGTCGGATGGTGAGCTGGCCGGCATCGGCCAACTGCTGGATCACCTGGTAGTCCTCGGGGAAGTTCTGGAAGCCGCCGCCTGCGTCGATGGCGCCGGTGACGCCGAGGCGGTTGAGCTCGCGCATGAAGTGGCGGGTGGAATTGAGCTGGTAGTCGAACGGCAGCTTGGGGCCCTTGGCCAGGGTGGCGTAGAGGATGCTCGCATTGGGCTTGGCCAGCAGCAGGCCGGTCGGGTTGCCGGCCGCGTCGCGCACGATCTCGCCGCCGGGCGGTGCGGGCGTGTCCTTGGTGTAGCCCACCGCACGCAGCGCCGCGCCGTTGAGCAGCGCGCGGTCGTACAGGTGCAGCAGGAACACGGGCGTGTCGGGTGCCACCGCATTGAGCTCTTCGAGGGTCGGCAGGCGCTTTTCCACGAACTGGTGCTCGGTGAAGCCGCCCACCACGCGCACCCATTGCGGCGCCGGCGTGATCGCGACCTGGCGCTTGAGCATCGCCATGGCATCGGCCAGGCTGCGCACGCCGTCCCAGCGCAACTCGAGATTGAAGTTGAGGCCGCCGCGAATGATGTGCAGGTGGTTGTCGATCAGGCCCGGCAGCACGCGCCTGCCCTGCAGGTCGATGACCCGGGTGCTGCCGTCCGCCAGCGGCAGGATGTCCTGCGCACTACCCACGCGGGTGAAGCGGCCGTCCTGGATGGCAACGGCGTCGGCCACCGGATTGGCGCGGTCCAGCGTGGTGAAGCGGCCGTTGTGCAGGATCAATTGGGGGACGGTGCTGCCTGCCATGTCGAGTGTCCTTGAAGGATGGGATCGGGCCAGTGTCTGTTCGCCTTCGGAGCGGCCGTGCGGCTCATGCGTCTTTGCCGGGTGTCGCGGCCCGCTCCGCCTTCGCGCATTGCGGCAGCTCGCCGAACACATGCGGCTTGACCTGGTGCCGCAACCACGAGGTGGCCGCGGCCTCGGGCTTGAGCACGCCCTTGATGAGCGGCGGAATCTGCTCGCCGAGCAGGATTCCGAGAAGCCCCACCAGGGCGATCACCGGCGGGGCCGGTGAGCGCACCTGGAAGAGCGCGTAGATCACGCCGACCAGAAGGCCCAGCGCAAGCGACAGGACATAGGGCTTCATCAAGATGCGCCCGCTCAGCCTTCGTGCGCGCCGAACATGGTCTTGGCGTAGGTCACGCCCAGGCCGTAGGCGCCGCCGAACTTCTTCGCGAGGCCGGTGGTGAGCTCGTAGGTGTCGCCACGGGCCCAGTCCCGCTGCAACTCCAACAGGTATTGCAGCGAGGTCATCGGCTGAGCGCCGGCCTGCACCATGCGGTCCATGGCGCGGTTGTGCGCCTCGGCCGACACGTCGCCGCAGGCGTCGGCAATCACGAACACCTCGAAGCCCTGGTCGATGGCCGAGAGTGCCGGCCCGACGATGCACACGCCGGTCCACAGGCCCGCAAGCACGATGCGCGGCTTGCCGATCTCGTTGATGCGCTTGATCACCGCTGCATCTTCCCAGGTGTTCATCGAGGTGCGGTCGAGCATCTTCTGACCCGGGAAGGCATCGGTGATCTCGCTGAACATCGGGCCTGAAAAGCTCTTCTCGGCGACGGTCGTGAGGATGGTCGAGACGCCGAAACCGGCGGCCGCGTGGGCCACGAGGGCGGCGTTGTTGCGCAGGTTGACCGCGTCGATCGAGTGCGTGGCAAACGCCATCTGCGACTGGAAGTCGATCATGACCAGGGTGTGGTCGGCGGGGGTCAGCAGCTTGGCGCCGGGGGCGGGGGTGGCTTGGATGGACATGAGACGCTCCGTGGGTTGGTTCGATCTGATTCACAATTGACACGGAGAGTATCCCCGAGCCATGGCTGAATCATCTTGCTTTCAGCGAGGCCTGTCGACGAAACTTTTAGCCCTTCATCATCGAATTTTTTGATGATACATTCCAAGGACCTGCCCGTGCTCAAGCTCAGCCTCGAAGCCATCGAACTGGTGGACGCCATCGCGCGCCACGGGTCCTTCGCCGCGGCGGGCGCACGCCTGAACAAGGTGCCCTCGACCATCTCGTACGCGGTGGGCAAGCTCGAGGACCAACTGGGCATGCTGCTGTTCGTGCGCAACGGGCCGCGCGTGACCCTCACGGCAGCCGGGGAAGAAATGCTCAAGGAAGGCCGCTGGCTGCTTGGCGCCGCGAGCGATCTCGAATCGCGCATGCGGCAGATCGCCACCGGGTTCGAATCGGAGCTGCTGCTGGTGCACGACTCGCTGATTCCCACCCAGGCACTGATCGACGACATCCGCGCATTCGAGGCGCTGCGCTGCGGCACGCGGCTGCGCATCGGGTGCGAGGCGCTCACCGGCAGCTGGGAGGCATTGCGCGAGGGGCGCGCCGACATCGTCATTGCCGCGGGCGAAGGGCCGGCCGGCGGCGGCTACCAGGCGGCGATGGTGGGCAGCCTCGATTTCGCGTTCTGCGTCGCGCCCACGCATCCGCTGACCCGGCTCGGCCGGCCGCTGCGTCGCGGCGACCTGCTGGAACACAACGCCATCGTGGTGAGCGACAGCGCACGCACCCTCTCCGACCGCACCGTGGGGCTGCTCGCCGGCCAGCACCGCGTTGCCGTACCGACCATGGCCGCGAAGATCGCGTGCCAGGCTGCGGGCCTTGGACACGGATTCCTGCCGCGGGCTTGCATCGAGGGCGAACTGAAGCGCGGCGCGCTGGTCGAGCTGCAGACCGAAGAACCGCGCGCACCCGAGGCCTTCTGGCTGGCGTGGAAGACCGGCGCGAAGGGGAAGGCGCTGCAGTGGTGGGTGAAGCAGCTGAACCGGCAACTGGTGCCGGCGCTGCTGCCAAGGTCGACCTGAACGCGCTGTACGGGCCGCAGGCGCCATGCCCCCCGATCTCGACTCACCACCCCGGCTCAGGCATCCTTGCCCCTGTTCATTGGTCATCTCACCCGGAAAAGACCACCCATGCTGCCCCGCACCCTCTCCGCCTGGATGACCTGCTGGACCTTGCTCTGCGTGGTGCCGCCCGCCACCGCCGCGGCCGACACCAGCCGCGCCGCCCAGGCAATGACGGCCGCGGCGCGGGCATTGCTGGAGGCGACCCCGGCGGCGCAGCGCCCAGAGCTGCTGCAGCCGTTCACGCTGGAGGCGCGTGGCGATTGGAACTACACGCCGCGCCGCCGGCCGGGCATCGCGTTCAAGTCCATGGAGGATGCACAGCGGCAGGCAGCGCAGCAGTTGCTCGCCGCGGCCTTGTCGCAGCCGGGGCTGCTCAAGGTGCAGGCCATCATCGCCCTGGAGATCGCGCTGCGCGAGATCGAAACCTTCGGCCTCTCGCGCGATCCCGAGAACTACGCCATCGCGTTGTTCGGCACGCCCGACACCCCTTCGCCCTGGGGCTGGCGGATCGAAGGGCACCATCTCTCGCTGCACTTCACGCTCGCGGAGGGCAAGGTCGTGGCCACGCTGCCGCAGTTCCTGGGTGCCAATCCGGCGCAGGTGCCGCGCGACATCGCCGACAAGGGCCCGCGCAAAGGCCAGCGCGCGCTGGGCGAGGAGGAAGACCGCGCCTTTGCGCTGCTGGCGGCGCTCTCGCCGGCGCAGCGCCGGCAGGCCATCTTCAGCGACCGGCCGTTCGGTGACATCGTCACGCGCAACGCTGCGCAGCTCGATCCGTTGGCGCCTGTGGGCGTGGCCTTCAGCGCCATGGATGCAGCGCAGCAGGCCTTGCTGCTGCGCATCGTCGAGTCTCTGGCCTCCGTGGCCGAGTCGTCGTTGGCGCAGCAGCGGCTGGAACGCGTGCGTGCGGGCGGCCTGGACGGCATCCGCTTCGGATGGGCCGGCGCCACCGAACGTGGGCAGCCGTACTACTGGCGCATCCAGGGCCCGCGCTTCCTGGTCGAATGGGACAACTCCGGCGGCAACCACATCCACAGCGTGTGGCGCGACTTCGACGGTGACTGGGGGCGCGACGCGCTCGGCGAGCACTACCGGCGCGCGCGGGCAAGCGGCCACCGGCACTGAGGTCACGCCGCTGGCACCCCGCGCGCCCGCTCCAGGATGAACTCGATGAAGGTCCGCGTCGCCCGCGTGTGCTGCCGGTTCGGCATGTACAGCATGAACATCTGCGTGCCGAAGATGCTGAGCCGCCAGTCGTCCAGCGTGGTCAGCACCTCGCCGCGCCGGACGTCCTCCTGCACCACGTAGTCGGGCACCAGCCCGATGCCGAGGCCGGCGAGGATGGCCTGGCGCAGGAACAGGAAGTTCTCTGAAATCAGCGTCGGCTCCAGCACCACCTCGCGCCGCTCCTCGCCCTGGTAGGCCGACATGCGCAGCTGGCGGCCGATCACGGCCGCGGTCACCACCGGCGCGCTGCTCAACTGGTCGAGCTGCGTGGGCAGGGCGTGTTCCTGCGCATAGGCGCGCGAGGCGCAGGCCACGTAGCGCACCGGGCCGAGGGCGCGCGCGACCAGGTTCTGCGGCGGCTCGGGAATCACGCGGACCGCGATGTCGACCTCGTCGCGCAGCAGGTCCTCGATGCGGTTCTCGAACAGCACGTCGAGCACGATGCCGGGGTAGAGACGCTTGAAGTCGATCAGCCAGTCGGACATCACCAGTTGCCCATAGCCGCTGGGTACGCTGAGCCGCACCCGGCCAACCAATCCCTGGCCCAGCGCCGAGGCGGATTCGCGGGCGGCCTGCAGCTCGCTCTGGATCGCCAGGCCGTGCTGATAGAGCCGCTGCCCGATCTCGGTGGCTTCGGCGCGGCGCGTGGTGCGGCGTACGAGCTGGGCACCGACCGAGCGCTCCAGCTGGTTCAGGTGGTAGCTGACGTTGGCGCGGCTCATCTTGAGCCGGCGCGCGGCGGCGCTCAGGTTGCCGGCATCGAGGATCTCGACCAGCAGGGTCAGCGACTGCAAATCCATGTGCGGCATTCTGTCAAAGACTATTTGACAGTCTGTCAACAGCCCATGCAATTGTCAAAGCGCGAGGTCTGTCCAAGAATGCTGGGTTCACCCCAGCATCTCGCGAACCAGATGGTTCGCTCCCCAACGGAGACACCCCAACATGGCCACCGCCACCGCCGCCTCTTCTTCCGTTCCCGAACCCGTCCACTTCCAGCGCCAGGCCAACGTGCTGGTCGTGACCATCGACAACCCGCCCGTCAATGCACTCGGCGTGGACGTGCGCCGCGGCCTGGTCGCCGCCATCGACGCGGCCGAGGCCGATGCCGAAGTCGCGGCAGTGCTGCTCGTGGGCGCCGGCCGCAACTTCATCGCGGGTGCCGACATCCGCGAGTTCGGCAAGCCGCCGCAGCAGCCCTCGCTGCCCGAGGTCTGCGCCCGCATCGAAAGCTGCAACAAGCTGGTGATCGCCGCGATCCACGGCGCGGCGCTCGGCGGCGGCCTGGAGATCGCGCTGTCGGCGCACTACCGACTGGCCGTGCCTTCCGCCAAGCTGGGCCTGCCCGAGGTGCAGCTGGGCCTGATGCCCGGCTCCGGCGGCACGCAGCGTGCGCCGCGGCTGATCGGCGTGAAGGCCGCCCTGGACCTGATGCTGAGCGGCCGCCATGCGGGCCCGCAGGAAGCGATGAACATCGGCCTGGTCGATCGCCTGGGCGCAGGTGCCGATGCACTGGACGAAGGGCTGGCCTTCGCGCAGGAACTGGCCAGGCTCAAGGCGCCGATGCGCCGCTCCCGCGACGCGAGCCTGGCGCTGATCGACAGGGCGGCGCAGCGCGCCGCGCTCGAAGCGGCCCGCGCCGAGACCGCGAAGAAGAGCCGCGGCCTGTTCTCGCCGATGAAGATCGTCGAAGCCGTGGAAGCCGTGCTGACGCTGCCCTTCGACGAAGGCATGGCGCTGGAGCGGAAGCTCTTCCTGCAGTGCATCGACAGCCCGCAGCGCGCCGGCCTGATCCACGCCTTCTTCGCCGAGCGCGAGGTGCTCAAGGCGCCCGAGACCAAGGCGGCGAAGCCACGCCCGATCGACTCCTGCGGCATCGTCGGCGGCGGCACCATGGGCGCTGGCATCGCGGTCGCCATGCTAGATGCCGGCCTGCCGGTGACCATGATCGAGCGCGACGAGCCCAGCCTCGCGCGCGGCCGCGCCCATGTGGAGAAGGTCTACGACGGCCTGATCCAGAAGGGCCGCATGACGGCGGAAGCCAAGGCGGCGGTGATGGCGCGCTTCTCGGGCTCGACGGCTTACGACGCGCTCGCCCAAATCGACCTGGTGGTGGAGGCCGTGTTCGAGGACATGGCGGTCAAGAAGGCCGTCTTTGCCGAGCTCGACCGCGTGTGCAAGCCCGGCGCGGTGCTCGCCACCAACACCTCCTACCTCGACATCGACGAGATCGCCGCCAGCATCTCGCGCCCGGGCGACGTGCTGGGCCTGCACTTCTTTTCACCGGCCAACATCATGAAGCTGCTGGAGATCGTGGTGCCGGCCAAGGTCAGCGCCGACGTGGTCGCCACCGGCTTCGAGCTGGCAAAGAAGCTGAAGAAGACGCCGGTGCGCGCCGGCGTGTGCGACGGCTTCATCGGCAACCGCATCCTCGCGGTGTACCGCCAGGCAGCCGACCACATGATGGAAGACGGCGCCTCGCCCTACCAGATCGACAAGGCGGTGCGCGACTTCGGCTATCCGATGGGCCCCTTCCAGGTGTCCGACCTGGCTGGCGGCGACATCGGCTGGGCCACGCGCAAGCGCAAGGCGGCCACGCGCGACCCGAAGGCGCGCTACGTGCAGATCGCCGACCGCATCTGCGAGCGCGGCTGGTTCGGCCAGAAGACGGGCCGCGGCTACTACCTGTACCCCGAGGGCGCGCGCACCGGCACGCCGGACCCGGAGGTCGAGGCCATCATCGACGCCGAGCGCAAGCGCGCCGGCGTCACGCCGCGCAGCTTCACCGACGAGGAGATCATGCGCCGCTACATGGCCGCGATGATCAACGAGGGCGCCAACGTCGTGCACCAGCGCATCGCGCTGCGCCCGCTGGACGTGGACGTGACCTTCCTCTACGGCTACGGCTTTCCGCGCCACCGCGGCGGGCCGATGAAGTACGCCGACACGGTGGGCCTGCCGAAGGTGCTGGCCGACATCCGCGAGTTCGCCAAGGAAGACCCGCTGTTCTGGAAGCCCTCGCCGCTGCTGGTCGAGCTGGTGGAACGCGGCGCCGATTTCTCGAGCCTCAATCAATCCGAGTAAGGAGACATTCACCATGCGCGAAGCCGTCATCGTTTCCACCGCCCGCACCCCGCTCACCAAGGCGCACCGCGGCGAGTTCAACGTCACGCCCGGCCCCACGCTCGCCGCCTTCGCGGTGCGCGCGGCGGTCGACCGGGCGGGCATCGACCCGGCGCTGATCGAGGACGCCATCCTCGGCTGCGGCTACCCCGAAGGCACCACCGGCCGCAACGTGGCGCGCCAGACCATCGTGCGCGCCGGGCTGCCGATCAGCATCGCCGGCACCACGGTCAACCGCTTCTGCGCTTCGGGCCTGCAGGCCATCGCGATGGCGGCGGGCCGCATCGTGGTCGAGGGCGCGCCGGCGATGATCGCGGGCGGCGTGGAGAGCATCTCGCAGATCCGCACCCGCAGCGCCACCGACAGCGGCGATTCCGGCATGGACCCGTGGATCGTCGAGCACAAGCCGCAGCTCTACCTCTCGATGATCGAGACCGCCGACATCGTGGCCAAGCGCTACGACATCAGCCGCGAGGCACAGGACCGCTTCTCGGCCGAGAGCCAGCGCAAGACGGAAGAGGCGCAACTCGCCGGCCGCTACAAGGAAGAGATCGTGGCCTGCACCACCACCATGGCGGTCACGGACAAGGAAACCAAGCTGGTCAGCTACAGGGAGGTGACCGCCGACGCCGACACCTGCAACCGCCGCGGCACCACCTACGAGGCCCTCGCCAAGCTGGAGCCGGTGATGGGCGCCGGCAAGTTCGTGACCGCCGGCAATGCCTCGCAGCTCTCCGACGGCGCCTCGGCCTGCGTGCTGATGGAAGCCAAGGAGGCCGAGCGCGCCAACCTGAAGCCGCTGGGGGCCTTCCGCGGGCTGGCGCTGGCCGGCTGCGAGCCGGACGAGATGGGCATCGGCCCGGTGTTCGCGGTGCCGAAACTGCTGGCGCGCAACGGCCTGAAGGTCGACGATATCGACCTCTGGGAACTCAACGAGGCCTTTGCCTCGCAGTCCATCTACTGCCAGGAGAAGCTCGGCATTCCGGCCGAGCGGCTCAATGTCGATGGGGGCGCGATCTCGATCGGACACCCCTTCGGCATGACGGGCGCGCGGCTTGCGGGGCACGTGCTGATCGAGGGCAAGCGGCGCGGCGCGAAGTACGCCGTCGTCACGATGTGCATCGCCGGCGGCATGGGCGCCGCGGGCCTGTTCGAAATTTTCTGAGGAGACCGGCGATGGACCTCAACTTCACTCCCGAAGAACAAGCCTTCCGCGACGAGGTGCGCCAGTTCCTCGCCGAGAAGCTGCCGAAGCGCCTCTCGGACAAGGTGGCGACCGGCAAGCACCTGAGCAAGGCCGACATGGAGGAATGGCACGCCATCCTCAACGCGCGCGGCTGGCTCGCGAACCATTGGCCCGAGCAGTACGGCGGCCCGGGCTGGACCGCGGTGGAGAAGTTCATCTTCGAGAACGAGTGCGCGCTGGCCCATGCGCCGCGCATCGTGCCCTTCGGCGTGAACATGCTGGGGCCGGTGCTGATCAAGTACGGCAACGAGGAACAGAAGCGCCGCTGGCTGCCGCGCATCCTCGACGGCTCGGACTGGTGGTGCCAGGGCTACTCCGAACCAGGCGCGGGCTCGGACCTGGCCTCGGTCAAGACCTCGGCGGTCAAGGGTGTCGATGCGCAGGGGCCGCACTACATCGTGAACGGCCAGAAGACCTGGACCACGCTGGGCCAGCACGCCAACATGATCTTCTGCCTGGTGCGCACCAACCGCGAGGCGAAGAAGCAGGAGGGCATCAGCTTCCTGCTGATCGACATGAAGTTGCCCGGCGTCGAGGTGCGGCCGATCATCACGCTGGACGGCGAGCACGAAGTCAACGAAGTGTTCTTCTCCGACGTGCGCGTGCCGGCCGAGAACCTGGTGGGCGAGGAAGACAAGGGCTGGACCTGCGCCAAGTACCTGCTGACCTACGAGCGCACCAACATCGCGGGCGTGGGCTTCTCGGTGGCGGCGATGGAGCAGCTCAAGGCCATCGCGGCAAGGCAGACGAAGAACGGCAGGCCGCTGTCGGAAGACCCGGCGTTCGCAGCGCGCATGGCGCGCGTCGAGATCGACCTGGAGAACATGAAGACCACCAACCTGCGCGTGATCGCGGCAGTGGCAGGCGGCGGCGTGCCGGGAGCCGAGAGCTCGATGCTCAAGATCCGGGGGACCGAGATCCGCCAGGAAATCTCCTCGCTGATCCGGCGCGCGATGGGCCCGTATGCGCGGCCCTATGTCGAAGCGGCGCTGGAAGAAGGCTTCAGCGGCACGCCCTTCGGTCCGGCCGAGGCGGCGCCTGCCGCGGCCAAGTACTTCAACAACCGCAAGCTGTCGATCTTCGGCGGCTCCAACGAAATCCAGAAGAACATCATTTCGAAAATGATCCTGGGCCTCTGACCGGAGACACCACATGAACTTCGAACACACCGAAGACCGGCGCATGCTCGCCGACAGCCTCAACCGCTTCATTGCCGAGCAGTACGCCTTCGAGGCGCGAGACCGCATCGCGAAGTCGGGGCACGGCTTCAGCACCGCGATCTGGCAGCAGTTCGCCGAGCTGGGCGTCATCGGCGCCCTCTTCCGCGAGGAAGACGGCGGCTTCGGCGGCGGCGGCTTCGACCTGGCCGTGGTCTTCGAGGCGCTGGGCCGCGGCCTGGTGGTCGAGCCGGTGCTGGGCGCCGTGATGGCGGGCGAGGCGATTGCTGCAGCAGGCAGCGAAACGCAGAAGGAGCAGTTGGCCAGCATCATCGCGGGCAGCACCATCGCGGCGCTGGCGCACGACGAGCCCGGCACCCACTACGAACCCGCGCATGTGCAGACGCGCGCCGAACGCAGCGGCGACGGCTGGCTGCTCAACGGCGCCAAGGCCGTGGTGCCGCAGGGCGAGCAGGCGGACCTGTTCGTGGTCTCGGCACGCACCTCCGGAGCGGACGACGACGAGGCCGGCATCTCGCTCTTCCTCGTGCCGGCGAAAACGAAGGGCCTGTACGTGCGCGGCTGCCCGGCCATCGACGGTGGCCGCGTGGCAGAAGTCGTATTCGACGGCCTCAAGCTGGACGGCAGCGCGCTGCTGGGCAGCGAGGGCCAGGGCTACCCGACGTTGGAGCGCGCCATCGGCCGCGGCCTGCTCGCCCTGTGCGCCGAGAGCCTGGGCGCGATGGAAGCGGCGAAGGCCGCTACGCTCGAATACCTGCGCACGCGCAAGCAGTTCGGCCAGCTGATCGGCAGCTTCCAGGCGCTGCAGCACCGCATGGCCGACCTGCTGCTGGAGGTGGAGCAGGCGCGCTCGGCCGTGATCAATGCCGCTGCGGCGATCGACGGCGAGGACCGGGCAACGCGCGAGCGCGCGCTATCGGCCGCCAAGTTCAGCATCGGCCGCATCGGCACGCTGGTGGCCGAGGAGAGCATCCAGATGCACGGGGGCATCGGCATGACCTGGGAACTGCCGCTGGCCCACTATGCGAAGCGGCTCGTGATGATCGACCACCAGTTGGGCGACGAGGACCATCACCTGCAGCGCTTCATCGCGCTCGGCGGGCAAGCGGCGGCATGAACATGCGGAACACGCCATCCTCTCTGCCGCTTGCCGGCGTGCGCGTGCTCGACCTGTCGCGCATCCTCGCCGGGCCCTGGTGCGGCATGGTCCTGGCCGACCTCGGCGCGGAGGTGATCAAGGTCGAGCATCCCGGGCGCGGCGACGACACCCGCGACTGGGGGCTGCGCGTCGGCGCGACCGAGACCGCCTACTTCAACAGCGTCAACCGCAACAAGCGCTCGGTCACTCTGGACCTGCAGACCGCCGGAGGCCAGGAGATCGCCCAGGCGCTCGCGAAGCAGAGCGACGTGGTGATCCAGAACTTCAAGTTCGGCGGCATCGACAGGCTGGGCCTCGGCTACGAGCGCCTGAGCCGTGAGCAGCCCGGGCTGATCTACTGCTCGATCACGGGCTACGACAGCTCCGGCCGCGAGGCCGCGCGCCCCGGCTACGACCTGGTGGTGCAGGGCGAGGCCGGACTGATGGCGCTGAACGGCGAAGCCGACCAGCCTCCGCTGAAGTTCGGCGTGGCCGCAGTCGACCTCTTCACCGGCATGTACTCGGCGCAGGCCATCCTCGCCGCGCTGTACGAACGCCAGAAGACCGGCCAGGGCCGCCACATCGAGATGGCGCTGTTCGACTGCGGCCTGATGATCACCGCCTACTACGGCCTCGAAGCGCTGCTGATGGGCGAGGACCCGCCGCGCTACGGCAATGCGCACCCTTCGATCGTGCCCTACGGCGTGTTCGACGCCGAGGACGGGCCGCTGGTGATCACCGTGGGCAACAACAGCCAGTTCGCCCGCTTCTGCACCGAGGTGATCGAGCGCCCCGACCTCGCGGCCGACGAGCGCTTCAAGACCAACATCCTGCGCTCCGCGAACCGCGAGGCGCTGATGCCCGAGATCCACCGCGAGCTCGGCCGCCGCAAGCGCAAACCGCTGCTCGAGCAGCTGAGCAGCGCCGGCATCCCGTGCGGCGAGGTGCTCGGCCTGCACGAGGCGTTGACCTCGCGCCGCGCCGCCGAGGCCGGGCTCGTGACCACGCAGCCGCACCCGGTGGCCGGGAGCGTGAACGTGCTCGCGCCGCCCTACCGCTTCGACGGCCAGCGCCTGCCGGTGCGCAGCGCGCCGCCGCAGCTCGGCGAAGGCACGCGCGACGTTCTGCAGTCGCTGCTGGGGCTGTCCGACGAGAAGCTCGCGCAACTGAAAACCGACGGCGTTCTTTGAGACGCCCCCTCATCCGAGACATTCCATGACTTCCAGATTTCTTTCTTCGCCGGTCCGCCGCGCGTTGCTCGCGGTGGCCATTCCCCTCGTCACCGGCAGCGCCTTTGCGCAAGCATGGCCCGGCAAGCCGATCACGATCATCGTGCCCTTCCCGCCCGGCGGTCCGACCGACACGGCCACGCGCATCATCGGACAGAAGATGGCCGAGGGCCTGAAGCAGCCGGTGCTGATCGACAACAAGAGCGGCGCCTCCGGCACGATCGGCGCCGCCGCCGCGGCCAAGGCCAAGCCGGACGGCTACACGCTGGTGATGCTGGCAACGCCGACCTTGCTGGCCTCTCATCTCTACGGCTCCACCAGCTACGACGTCTTCAAGAACTTCACGCCCGTGGGCACCACCTACGACCTGCCGATCGTGATGGTGGTGAATCCGAAGACGCTGCCGGACGTGACCGGGCTGCAGGAGCTGATCGCGAAGGCCAAGGCCGACGGCGGCAATTTCAACTACACCACGGCCGGCCCCGGCAGCTTCGGCCACCTGACGACCGAGCAGTTGAAGAACATCGGCAAGTTCGAGATGCAGCACGTGCCCTATCGCGGCAGCTCGCCGGCCGTGACCGATCTGATCGGCGGCCAGGTGCCGATGATGTTCTCCGACCTGATCGCGGTGCTGCCGCACATCCGCGCCAACACGCTGCGCGCCATTGCCGTGGGCTCGGCCAAGCGCGTGAGCCTGCTGCCGGAGGTCAAGACCGTCGCCGAACAGGGCTTCCCGGGCTTCGATGCCACCTCCTGGGGCGGCATGCTGGCGCCGGCCGGCACGCCGAAAGAGGTGGTGACGCGCCTGAACGAGGAACTGAAGAAGGCCCTGGCCGACAAGGAGGTGCAGCAGAAGCTGGAAAGCGTCGGCACCTTCGCCGCCTGGCAGACGCCCGAGCAGATGGCGGCGCGCATGCGACAGGACCATGAGCGCTGGGGCAAGGTGATCCGGGACAACAAGATCACGAACAAGTAAAAGGCATTGGAATGGCACCGACCGTCCGGCAGCCAGACAAGGAGACACGCCGATGAGCCGAACCGCAGCTGCCCCTTTTCGTGCCCCGTTCCCGGTCCGATCCATCGAGGACGTCAAGCGTCTCGAACAGACGCCGCTGGCCGAGGCGCTGACGGTGCGCAGCACCTACGAGATCTTCCGCAATTCAGCCGTGGCCTTCGGCGACAAGACGGCGCTGACCTTCCTGCGCAGCGGCGACCCGGCCGACGAGCCGATCCGCTGGTCCTATGCCCAGCTGCTGGCGGGCATCCACCAGACCGCGAACCTGCTGCACACGCTGGGCGTCGGGCCGGACGACGCGGTGGCCATCCTGCTGCCGGGCTGCCTCGACTACCACCTGGCGCTGTGGGGCGGCAGCGCGGCCGGCATCGCGCAGCCGCTCAATCCGCTGCTCACCGACGAGAAGCTGGTATCGCTGATGACTGCGGGCCGCGCCAAGGTGCTGATCGCCTGGGGCGCGGACGACGATGCCGGCATGTGGTCCAAGGCGATGCGCCTGCGCGGCCAGGTGCCGACGCTGACGACCGTGCTGCGCGTGGCGCCGCACGACGAGGCGCCGGGTGCCGCCGGCGCGCTGCCCGAGGGCGTGCTCGACTTCGCCGCGCGACGCGCCATGGAGCCCGACGACCGGCTGGCGAGCGGCCGCGAGATCGCGCCTGCCGACATCGCCGCCTACTTCCACACCGGCGGCACCACCGGCGCGCCCAAGCTGGCGCGCCACAGCCACGGCGCCCAGGTGTTCACCGCCTTCGCCAGCGTGAAGATGACCGGCCAGGGGCCGCAGGACATCACCATCAACGGCTACCCGCTGTTCCATGTGGCGGGCGTGCTGCCGGCCTCGCTGGCCTCGCTCTCGGCCGGGGTGGAGGTGATCATTCCGACCACCACCCTGCTGCGCAACCGGCAGGTGATGGCGAACTACTGGAAGCTGGTGGAGAAGCATCGCCCGACCTCGCTGTCGGCCGTGCCCACGGTGCTCGCGGCGCTGGCCAATGTGCCGCTGGACGGCGCCGACATCTCCTCCATCCGCTACTGCCGCACCGGCGCCGCGGTGCTGCCGCCCGAGCTGGCGGCGCGCTTCGAGCGCCTGTTCGGCCTGCACGTGCACGAGAGCCTGGGCATGACCGAGATGGCAGGCATCTCCACCATCACGCCGCCGGGCGTGATCGGGCCGCCGGGCTGCGTGGGCCTGCGCCTGCCCTGGACGCAGATCCGCATCGTGGCACTGGACGCGCACGGCAATGCGAGCGACCGCGAGCTGCCGCGCGGCGAGCAGGGCATGGTGCTCTTCAAGTCGCCCAACCTGTTCTCGGGCTTCGTCGATCCGGCGGACAACGCGGGGACCTTCACCGCCGACGGCTGGCTGGCAAGCGGCGACCTGGGCTGGATCGACGAAGAAGAGCGCCTCAACCTCAGCGGCCGCTCCAAGGACCTGATCATCCGCAGCGGCCACAACATCGACCCCAAGACCATCGAGGACGCGCTGGGCGCACATCCCGCCGTGCAGCTGTGCGCCGCGGTGGGCGCCCCCGATGCCTATGCGGGCGAACTGCCGGTGGCCTTCGCGACGCTGGTGCCGGGCGCCACGGCGAGCGAGGCCGAGCTGCTGGCCTTCACCGCTGCGCGCGTGGACGAGGCGCCGGCCAAGCCCAAGTCGGTGGTGGTGATCGAGCAGATGCCGATGACCAACGTCGGCAAGATCTTCAAGCCCGAGCTGCGCGCGCTGGCCGCGCGCCGCGTGGCGGAGGCGCTGGTGGAAGAGGCCTGGGCCGACCTCGACCTGCCCGGCGCCGCGCGCCCGGCGGTACGGGCCGAGGGCGAGAAGGCGCTCACGGTGACCATCGACGCTGCCGCGACGGGCCCAGCGGTGCAGGCGCTGCAGGCGCGCTTGCAGGACACGCTCGGGCGCCTGCCGCTCAAGGTCCAGGTGCTCGTGCAGTAGCGGCCCCTTTGACTTTTTTTCATTCCAACCAGAGACGACCATGCCCATCCAAGCCTTCCTCCGCCGCCGGTGCCTCGTCGCCGCGGCTTCGGCCCTTGTCGCACTGTGCGCCGGCGCACCGGCGCTGGCCCAGACCTACCCCACCAAGCCGATCAAGATGGTCGTGCCCTTCGCTGCCGGCGGCGGCACCGACGTGCTGGCGCGCGTCATCGGGGAGAAGCTCGCGGCCGGCATGGGCCAACCGGTGGTCATCGACAACAAGCCCGGTGCGGCCGGCATCATCGGCACCGATGCGGTGGCCAAGGCCGCGCCCGACGGCTACACGATCGTGATGTCGCTCTCCAACGCGCTGCTGACGAACCAGTTCCTCTACGAGAAGCTGCCCTACCACCCGGAGCGCGACCTGACCCTGGTCTACCAGGTGGCGATGGGCCCGCTGGTGCTGGTGACGCACCCCAGCGTGCCGGCCGGCACCGGCCCCGAGCTGCTCAAGTACGTGGCCGCCAACAAGGGCAAGCTGGCCTACGGCTCCTACGGCGTGGGTGCCTATCCGCACCTGGCCGGCGCGCACATGAGCGCGACGCAGAACGCCGACATGAACCACGTCGCCTACAAGGGCGAGGCGCCGATGATCCAGGACCTGATCGGCGGCCAGATCCAGATGGCCTACGCCAGTTCGCTGCAGGCCAAGCCGCAGATCGAGGCCGGCAAGCTCAAGGCCATCGGCGTGACCGGGGAGCGGCGCCTTTCCTCGCTGCCCAACGTGCCGACGCTGGCCGAGCAGGGGCTGAAGGACGAGACTTATCGCCTGACCGGCTGGCTCGCCATCGCGGTGCCGGCGAAGACGCCCGAGCCCATCGTCAAGCGCCTGGCCGACGAGATCCGCAAGGCCACGCAGCAGCCCGACGTGCAGCAGAAGGTGGCGGCCATGGGCTTCGAGCTGAAGGACAGTTCGCCCGAAGCCTTCGCCGCCGAGTACAAGAAGGAGCGCCCCGTGTGGGAACGGCTGATCAAGCAGTCGGGCGCCAAGCTCGAATAAGAAGCGCCGGCTGGTCCTGCCCCGACGCGGTTCAGGGTGCTGGGGGGTTCGCGCTTCAGGGTTCATCACCGGCTGGCCGATCGCCTCACGCGTCGGCCGGCAGCCTGCCTGGAGCCGCTGAGCAGCGCTAAGGAAAGCCCGCATAGGGAAACCGTTATCGATCGTTACGATCGGAGGTTGCCGAATCCCGGCCGCTGCGCCGTTTCCCTGATGTCCTCTCCCCCCGAGTCCGGCCCCCTGCTGGACGCCGCCAGCCCTCTTCCTCCCGCAACAGAAGCCGTCGACGAGCCCACCCGCGTGCCGCTCGCCATCGAGGACTGGGCCACGGTGATCATCATGGGCCTGCTGGCCTGCATCACCTTCGCCAACGTGCTGGTGCGCTACTTCACCGACTCCTCCTTCGCCTGGACCGAGGAGTTCTCGGTGTTCCTCATGATCCTGCTGGCGATGGTCGCGGGCTCGGCCGCGGTGGCGCGCGACCGCCACATCCGCATCGAGTACTTCGCGGACGGCGGCTCCATGGGCCGGCGCAAGCGGCTCGCGCAGTTCGGCGCGCTGATGGTGGCTGCGCTCTTCTTCCTGATCGCCGCGCTGAGCCTGCGCGTGGTGTGGGACGACTACCGCTACGAGGAGACCTCGCCCGGCATCGGCGTGCCGCAGTGGTGGTACTCGGTCTGGCTGCCGATCGTCTGCTTCGCGATCGGGCTGCGCGCGGTGGGCCTGTTCATCCGGCGCAGCCGCGAACGACGCGCCGAGGACCCGCGCGGATGATCCCGGCGCTGCTCTTCGCCGGCTTCATCCTGATGATGCTGGTGGGCGTGCCGATCGGCGCGGCATTGGGCCTCGCGGGCGCCGTCGCCATCGGCCTGGCGAACGCCGAGGCCCAATGGTTCGGACTGCTGGCGGTGCCGCAGAACTTCTATGCCGGGCTCGGCAAGTACCCGCTGCTGGCGATCCCGATGTTCGTGCTGGTGGGCTCGATCTTCGATCGCTCGGGCGTGGCGCTGCGCCTGGTCAACTTCGCGATCGCGCTCGTCGGGCGCGGACCCGGCATGCTGCCGCTGGTGGCGATCGTGGTCGCGATGTTCCTGGGCGGCATCTCCGGCTCGGGCCCAGCCAATGCTGCGGCCGTGGGCGCGGTGATGATCGGCGCGATGTCGCGCGCGGGCTATCCGGCGGCCTACTCGGCCAGCGTGGTCGGCGCCGCTGCCGCTACCGACATCCTGATCCCGCCTTCGGTGGCGTTCATCGTCTACTCGGTGCTGGTGCCGGGCGCCTCGGTGCCGGCGCTGTTCGCCGCCGGCATGGTGCCGGGCCTGCTGGCCGGCCTGGCGCTGATCGTGCCGGCCGTGTGGATGGCGCGCCACCACCGCATGGGCGCGCTCGAGGCCACGCTGCCGCGGCCACCCTTCTGGAAGAGCCTGCGCGATGCGATCTGGGGCCTGGCCGCGCCGGTGCTCATCCTCGGCGGCATGCGCGCGGGCTGGTTCACGCCCACCGAGGCGGCGGTGGTGGCGGTGTTCTACGGGCTCTTCGTCGGCATGGTGGTGCATCGCACGATCCGCGTGCGCGACCTGTTCGTGATTCTGCGCGAGTCGGGCGAGCTCTCGGCGGTGATCCTGCTGGTGGTCTCGCTTGCGGGCATCTTCGCGTACTCGCTGTCGACGCTGGGTGTGATCGATCCGGTGACGCGCGCGATCGTGAACTCGGGGCTGGGCGAGTACGGCGTGCTGTCGCTGCTGATCCTGCTGCTGATCACGGTCGGGATGTTTCTCGACGGCGTCTCCATCTTCCTGATCTTCGTGCCGCTGCTGTGGCCGATCGTGCAGCACTACAAGTGGGACCCGGTGTGGTTCGGCGTGATCCTCACGCTGAAGGTGGCGCTGGGGCAGTTCACGCCGCCGCTGGCGGTCAACCTGATGGTCTCTTGCCGCATCGCCAACGTGCGCATGGAAGAAACCGTGCGCTGGGTGGGCTGGATGCTGTTCGCGATGTTCCTGGTGATGGTGGCGGTGATCATCTGGCCGCAGCTGGCGCTGTGGTTGCCGCATGCGCTGGGTTACTAGGAAACTCGATTTTTGTTGTTCACATGAAGGAGACACACACATGAAATTCCGTCGTTCCCTGCTCGGCCTGCTGGCCGTCGCCGCCACGCTGGGCAGCTTCTCGGTTTCGGCGCCGGCGCAAGGCTACAAGGCCGAATACAAGATGTCGCTGGTGCTGGGCCCGCCCACGCCCTGGGGCCAGGCCGGCAAGATCTGGGCCGACCTGGTGAAGGAGCGCACGCAGGGCCGCATCAACATCAAGCTCTATCCGGGCGTCTCGCTGATCCAGGGCGACCAGACGCGCGAGTTCAGCGCGCTGCGCCAAGGCGTGATCGACATGGCGGTGGGCTCGACCATCAACTGGTCGCCGCAGGTGAAGCAGCTCAACCTGTTCTCGCTGCCCTTCCTGATGCCCGACTACGCGGCCGTCGATGCGCTGACGCAGGGCGAGGTCGGCAAGGAGATCTTCAAGACGCTGGACAAGTCGGGCGTGGTGCCGCTGGCGTGGGGCGAGAACGGCTATCGCGAGATCACCAACTCCAAGCGGCCGATCAAGTCGCCCGAAGACCTGAAGGGCATGAAGATCCGCGTGGTGGGCTCGCCCATCTTCTCCGACATGTTCAGCGCGCTGGGTGCCAACCCGACCCAGATGAGCTGGGCCGATGCGCAGCCCGCGCTGGCGAGCGGCGCGGTGGACGGGCAGGAGAACCCGCTGTTCCTCTTCACCGTGCTCAAGATGCACACGGTGGGACAGAAGTACGTGACGACCTGGGGCTACATGGCGGACCCGCTGGTGTTCGTGGTCAACAAGGACATCTGGGCTTCGTGGACCCCGGCCGACCAGGCGATCGTGCGCCAGGCCGCGATCGACGCGGGCAAGCAGGAGATCGAGCTGGCGCGAAAGGGGTTGGTGGAAGCCGACAAGCCGGTGCTGAAGGAGATCGCGGCGATGGGGGTGACGGTGACGCAGCTCACGCCGGAAGAGCGTGAGGCCTTCGTGAAGGCGACCCGGCCTGTCTATGCCAAGTGGAAGCAGCAGATCGGCGCGGAGCTGGTGACGAAGGCTGAGCAGGCGATTGCTGCACGGAAGAAGTGAGCCACCAAAGCGCGTTCTACCGCCAAGGGCGGAGCACGTCGAGCAGCCAACAAAAAGCCCCGCACAGCGGGGCTTTTTGCCGAGGAGCACAAGACTCAGTGCTGCAGGATCTTGTTGAGAAAGTCCCGCGTCCGAGCCTGCCGGTTCTCCGGATGCGCGAAGAACTCGTCCTTCGAGCAGTCTTCGAGAATCCGCCCGCCCACGTCGATGAAGATCACGCGGCTGGCCACCTTGCGCGCAAAGCCCATCTCGTGCGTGACCACCATCATGGTCATGCCTTCCTTGGCCAGCGCCACCATCACGTCCAGCACCTCGCCGACCATCTCGGGGTCGAGCGCCGAGGTCGGCTCGTCGAACAGCATCACGATCGGGTCCATGCTCAGCGCGCGCGCGATCGCCACGCGCTGCTGCTGGCCGCCCGAGAGCTGGCCCGGGTACTTGTCCTTGTGCGCCATCAGGCCCACGCGGTCGAGCATCTTCAGGCCGCGGGTCTTGGCCTCGTCGGGCGAGCGGCCCAGCACCTTGATCTGCGCGATCGTGAGGTTCTCCGTCACCGACAGGTGGGGGAACAGCTCGAAGTGCTGGAACACCATGCCCACCTTGGAGCGCAGCTTCGGCAGGTTGGTCTTGGGGTCGTGCAGCGGAATGCCGTTGACCGTGATCTCGCCCTTCTGGAAGGGCTCGAGTGCGTTCACCGTCTTGATCAGCGTGGACTTGCCCGAGCCCGACGGGCCGCACACCACCACCACGTCGCCCTTCGCGATGCTGACGGAGCAGTCGTTGAGCACCTGGACCGGGCCGTACCACTTCGAGACGTTATTGATTTCAATCATTTTGTCGGCCATGACTTTGCCTTTCGATGTTCAGCGGATGATGGCGATCTTCTTGTGAAGACGCTTGACCAGGTACGACAGCGCATAGCAGATGGCGAAGTACACCACCGCCGCCAGCAGGTAGGACTCGATCGGCCGCCCGAAATTCTTGCCGGCCGTCTCGAAGCCCTTCAACAGGTCGTAGGCGCCGATGGCGTACACCAGCGACGTGTCCTGGAACAGGATGATGGTCTGCGTCAGCAGCACCGGCAGCATGTTGCGGAAGGCCTGCGGCAGGATCACCAGCGTCATGTTCTGCTTGTAGGTCATCCCCACGGCTTGCGCGGCATAGACCTGGCCGCGCGGGATCGACTGGATGCCCGCGCGCATGATCTCGCTGAAGTAGGCGGCCTCGAAGGCGACGAAGGTGATGATGGCAGAGACCTCGGCGCCGATCGGCCGGCCGATGATGAAGGGCACCAGCAGGAAGAACCACAGGATCACCATCACCAGCGGGATGCTGCGCATGCCGTTGACGTAGATGGCAGCGGGGGTGTCCAGCCACTTCTTGCCGGACAGCCGCATCATGGCGAGCAGCGTGCCGAAAAGAATGCCGCCCAGTGTCGCGACCACCGTGAGGAAGACGCTGAAGTACAGGCCCTTCAGCAGGAAGCCGCTGATGACGTTCCAGTTGTAGAACGAGAAGTCGAGGTTGCCCATCATGTCAGTGCCCTCCCCCGCCGGCCTGCACGATGAAGCCCGGCACGCGCGTGCGCTTCTCGATCGAGGACATGATGCGGTTGATCGCAAACGCCGAGATGATGTAGAGCACCGTGACGGCCAGGTACATCTCCATCGGCCGGGCGGTTTCTTCGCCGGCCTGCATCGCGAACTGCGTCATCTCGGCGATCGACACGGCGAAGGCCACCGACGAGTTCTTGAAGATGTTCATCGACTCGCTGGTCAGCGGCGGAATGATGATGCGATAGGCCATCGGCAGCAGCACGTAGCGGTAGTACTGCGGCGTGGTGAAGCCCACCGCCATGCCGGCATAGCGCTGCCCGCGCGGCAGTGCCTGGATGCCGGAGCGCAGCTGCTCCGCAATACGCGACGAGGTGAAGAAGCCCAGCGCCAGCACCACCAGCACGAAGGGCGGCACGCCCCGCATCACCGGGAACAGCGCCGGCACCACGTGGTACCAGAGAAAGATCTGCACCAGCAGCGGGATGTTGCGGAACAGCTCGACCCACACGTTGCCCAGGCGCACCCAGAAAGGGCTGTTGGGCAGCGTGCGGATCACGCCGACGATGGAGCCGAGAACCAGTGCCACCACCAAGGCCGACAGTGCCACGGACACTGTCCAGCCCCATGCGGAGAGCAGCCATTGCCAATATGTCGGGTCATTGCCGCCCGGGTCCTGCAGGAAGACCTGCCAATCCCAACTTCCCATCGGGACCTCCTCGTCGTTGTTGCTTGAAGAAGAAGAAAAGAAAACCTGAAAACAAACGCCCGCCGCAAAGGGCGGGCGTTCGACTCAACCTATGCGAATCACTTCTTGACGTACTCTTCCATCGGCTTGCTGTTGGGCGCGGCCCAGGCGGCCTTGGTGGCGTCCGACAGGGGCAGGCCCACCTTGGTGTTGGTCGGCGGGATCGGCTGCATGAACCACTTGTCGTACAGCTTGGCCAGCGAGCCGTCCTTGATCTGGGCCTCGATGCTCTTGTTGACCGCGTCCAGGAAAGGCTTGTCGCCCTTGCGCACCATGCAGGCGATCGGCTCGATCGACAGCACATCGCCCACCAGCTCGAAGTCGGCCGGGTTCTTGGACTTGGAGATGTTGCCGGCCAGGATCTGGCCGTCCATCACGAAGGCGTCAGCGCGGCCGGACTCGAGCAGCAGGAAGCTGTCGGCGTGGTCCTTGCCCATGACTTCCTTGAAGTCGATGCCCGTTGCGCGCTCGTTCTTGCGCAGCGTTTGCACGGAGGTCGTGCCGGTGGTGGTGGCCACGTTCTTCCCGTTCAGGTCCTTGATGGACTTGATGCCGGAGGTCTTCTTCGTGGCGATGCGCACTTCCTCGACGTAGGTGGTGTACGCAAAGTCCACGTCCTTCTGGCGCGTCGCATTGTTGGTGGTGGAACCGCATTCGAGATCGACAGTGCCGTTCTGCACCAGGGGAATGCGGTTCTGCGAGGTGACCAGCTGCTCCTTGACCTCCAGCTTGGGCAGGCCCAGCTGCTTCTGGATATCGCTCAGGATCTTGCGCGACATCTCGGTGTGGAAGCCGACGTACTTGCCGTCCCCGATGGTGTAAGCCAGTGCACCGGAGGAATCGCGTACCCCCATCGTGACGACGCCGCTGGCCTTGATCTTGGCCAGGGTGTCATTGGCCTGAGCCAGTGCGCTGCCGGCGGCGAGCGCCATCACGGCCAGTGCCAATACTTGCTTCTTCATGTGGAAAACTCCTGTGACTGAGAGGATACAAATTCTAGACACCCGCATTCTGCGCCACACCCGGGCCAACCCGGTGCGCGGTGCACCGTCCGAAATCGCGCGCAGTGTGCCGCAGTTCCGAACCGGTGCACTGTATTGCAGAGCGCTTCATGGGATCACACAAAGCAGCCTTTGTGCCCGAAAAAAAGCACGCGCCTGGCGCGTGCCTTGCAGACCTCGGGCGCAGCAAATCGTCGGGGCAGACTTTAGAGGGCCTGTGGGGCTCAAGGCAAATGCCCATTGCAGCGATCGGCATGCCGTCGCGTCATAGTTTGTGCACTGCACAACATCGACCCGGCACTCCTTCCCTCAAGCCGCCGGCTGGGTGCCCACGAGGTACGCCCACAGCGCGTCGGCCGTGACTTTGTCGGCGCGCGTGGCAATGCCCTCCCCCTTGCCGGCGCGCGTGGCGGGCCTGGCAGCGGCCGAAGCCGCCGGGCGTTCGCGGTAGGCGCGGATCTCCATGGTGGCCTCGAGCTTCTCGATCTCCGGGGGCAGCGCGCTCACCAGCGTGCGCGCCTTCGCCTCCTTGCGCACCGCGCTCTGCGGCAGGAAGGCGATGCCGTGGCCTTCGAGCGCCATCACCTTGAGGCCCTCGGCCATGTCGGTCTCGTAGACCCGGTCGAGATGGATCGCCGTGTGCGATTCCTTCAGCAGCTGGTCGACCACGCGGCCCAGGTAGGCGCCGGGGGCATAGCCGAGGTAGGGCAGCGGCTGCCCGGGCCGGCCCGGAAGCCGGTAGCGCGGCGCGCCCTCCGCATCGGGCTTGACCCAGGGCGCGACCACCTCCTCGCCGAGGCTCACCATCTCGTAGCGGGTGGCGTCCAGCGGCAGCGGCTGCGAGGGATGGTGGTAGGCGATCAGCAGGTCGCAGCTGCCCTCGACCAGGCGCAGCACGGCATCGTGCACGTTGAGCGCGATGAGCCGGCTCTTCAACGGCCCGAACTGCTCGCGCAGGCTGGTGACCCAGGCGGGGAAGAAGGTGAATGCCAGGGTGTGCGGCACCGCGACCTCGATCACGTCCTGCGCCGCCGCCGAATGGCCGCGCAGCATGGCGCGCGTGCTCTGCAGGGCCTGCAGCATCTCGATGGCCTGGCCGTAGAGCGTCTGGCCGGCGGGCGTGAGGCGCGTGGGGTAGGAGCTGCGGTCGACCAGGTCGGTGCCGGCCCAGCCTTCGAGGGCCTGGATGCGGCGCGAGAAGGCCGGCTGGGTCACATGGCGCAACTGGGCCGAACGGCTGAAGCTGCGTGTCTCTGCAAGGCTGACGAAGTCTTCAAGCCACTTGGTTTCCATGAGCGGCGATTATGTCCGGGCAGTCCCTCGTGTCTCCAACGATGCGCGGCTGCACACTACACTCCAACTATTAAACGAGCGATTAATTTATGGATTCCCCGAGCCAGTCGCCCCATGCCGCGAGCGCCGCAACGGCGCCACACAAGCGCCGCAGCAAGCAGAAGGGTCCGGGCCGCCCCGGCGGCGCGAGCGTCGTGCGCGAGGAGATCCTCGACGCGGCAGAGGGCCTGTTCGCCAATCTCGGCTACGCCGGCACCACGCTGCGCGAGGTCGCCAACGAGGCCAAGGTCACGCAGGCCCTGATCAGCTACTACTTCGGTTCCAAGTACGGCCTGTACGAGGCGGTGTTCCTGCGCCGCGGCCAGGTCATCTCGCAGCAGCGCATGGACAACCTGGACGCGCTCCGCAAAGGCGGCAAGCCGCGCGTGCGCGACATCGTGCGCGCCTTCCTGCTGCCCACGCTTCAGCTGCGCGGCACGCCGCAGGGACGCTCTTTCCTGCGGCTGCAGGCACGGCTGCACACCGAGCCGCCGGAGATCTCGTACAAGCTGCGCACCGATGCCTATGGCGGCTCGACGCGGCGCTACGTCGAGGTGCTGCGGGAGGCCCTGCCCAAGCTCGGCGAGCTGGACGCGTACTGGCGCGTGACGCTGATGATCGGCACCTATCTCTACGCCTTCTCCGACACGCACCGCATGGAGGAGATGGCGCCGAAGGGCATGTACGACCCGGACGATACCGACTCGCTGATCGACCAGGTCACCCGATTCGTGGTCGGCGGCTTCGAGGCGCGCTGAGCGCCTTCACCCAGCGGCTGGCAGGCGCTCGCGCAGTTCGGCCGACGTCATCACGTCGGCGTACTTCTGCTGCATGTCGAACAGGCTGGCCTCGTGCGGCTCGATGGCGCGGTCGCCGACGCAGTCGGCCAGCACCAGCGGTCTGAAGCCCCAGCACATGGCATCGACCACGCTGGCGCGCACGCAGCCGCTGGTCACGCAGCCCGCGACCAGCAGCGTGCGCACGCCGCGCTGCACGAGCCAAGGCGCGAGCGTGGTGCCGAAGAAGGCAGACGGAACGTTCTTGCGCACCACCAGCTCGCCCGCACGCGGCGCCAGCACGTCGACGATCGCGCTGGCGGGCGAGGCTTCCTTCAGCGTCAGCATGCCGGGCACCTTGTCGCTGAAGACGTTGGCATCGCCGTCGTCGTCGGCATAGACGATGCGGCTGTGCGCCACCGGCCAACCGCGCTCGCGCGCGAGCGCCAGCAGCGGCACCGTGCGCTCGATCGCCGGCGGGATGTTGCCGCCGCCGAACACGGACGGGTCGGCGAAGCCATTGACGAAGTCGACGATCAGCAGCCCGAGCGGCGGCTGCACGCCCAGGCCGGCGCCGAAGCCCTGGCGGCGGTAGACCTCGGTCTCTTCAGGCATGGGCCGGCTCTTTCCGTGGCGGCTGCGCCGTCATCAGTTCCTCGACCACCTGGCCCTCGCGCACCACCTGCAGATCGTCGACGAAAACGTTGCAGCGGCGCATGGGGATGTCGATGTGGCAGGCCGTGGTCCGGCTGCCGCCCGCCTCGTTGTTGGGGCCGAGCGAGAACAGGAAGTTGCCGCTGACCGCGCGTGCGTCCATGCCCAGCGTGGCTTCGCGGTCGTAGAGGCCGAGCGTCGACCAGTAGGCGCGCTTCTGCAGGCCCCAGCCAATGTGCGAGATGGCGTAGGCCTCGGGGTCGCCGAAGGACTCGATGTACTCGCGCAGCATCTCGGCCTCCACCGCGCCGTCGATGCGGGTGACAAAGCCGTCCTTCACCGTCAGCTCGATCGGCTCGCCTACATAGGACTTCATCGGCAGCAGCACGTCGCCCTTGGCCAGCACGATGCGGCCCTGGGCGCCGCCCTCGTTCGGCCAGGTGAAGGCAAATCCGCTGGGCCAGTGGTCCCAGCGGCCGGGCTGGTCGACGAAGCCGTATTCGGCGGTGATCGGGTACTCGCCCAGCGGCAGGTGAAGGTCGGTGCCGGCCGCCGAGCTCACGCGCATCGTCTTGCGGCCCTTCAGCAGCGCGACGCCGGCCTGCACGCGCTCGAAATCTTCCAGCGTGGGCACCATGCGCAGCAGCACCTCCGGCGGCTCGACGGCCAGCAGGATCTTCGTGCCGCCTTGCAGGATCTCGTGCTGCTCGGGCGAGAACAGCAGGGTCATCAGGTCGAGCACGAGATCGCTGGCCTTGAGCGCCGCGATGGCAGCGCGGTTGCCGGTGAGCGGCGTGGTGCCGAGATAGGCCAGCGGGTCGCGGCTCAGCGACTTCTCGGCATTGACGGGCGGGAGGTCCAGCCGGCTGACGCAGGCGCCGAGCATCGTCGCGGCCGTGATCGCGCAGCGCAGCGTCTGCGGGTGCGTGTGCTCGCTGGTGAGCACGGTGACGGCGTCGCCGGCCTTCAGCTTCGAAAGGGTGAGGACCTGGGTCCAGGCGCGGATCAGGTCGGTGTCGCGGACAGCCATGGAGTTCTCCTTTCTTCTCAATCGAGCGGATGGCCCAGGAAGTCGCCGAAGGCGCGATAGAAATTCGCCTCGTGGTCCCAGGGAATCATGTGGCCGGCGTCGGACACGCGCACCTCGGCCAGTCGAGGGGCGAGGCGGCGCATCTCCTCGACATCGCCGGGCCGCACCACGTCGCCGCGCTCGGCAGTCATCAGCAGCAGCGGCACGGCGATGCGCGGCAGGTCGGCATGGATGTCGTCGGTCTGGAAGCCCTCGAAGCTGGTCACGATGGCGCGCTCGTCGCAGGTGTGCAGCCATTCCGCCCGCAGCCGCAGCTGCTCCTCGGTCCAGGTGGGACAGAACTCGCGCATCTCTTCCGGCGTGATGCCGCGGCGCGCGAGGCGGATCGAGTCCACGTACCAGGGCAGCTGCGCGGGGTACGCACGTCGGCCGGGGCCGGAGACCGGCGGATCGATCGCGACCACGCGAGAGAGTCCTGCAGGCTGCCGTCCGGCGGCGCGGAGCGCGATGCGTCCGCCCATCGAATGCCCGACCAGCGCGAAGCGCGGCAGCGCCAGGGCCTGGACCAGCGCGATCACGTCGGCGACCTGCGCATCGAGGCTGTAGTCGAGCGTGTCCGAGGCTTCGCTGAGGCCACGGCCGCGCACGTCGAGCACATAGGTGTCGAAGTGGCGGCCGAAGCGCTCGGCCACGAAGCCCCAGGTCACGGCCGGGCTGGTGATGCCGGGGATCAGGATCACCGCATCGCGCGACTTGCGCTCGGCGCCGTCTCCGCCGTAGCGCAGGTAGTGCTGGCGGATGCCGTTGGCCTGTACATGCGCGCCGTACAGGTACTCGCTGCCGCTCATCGCTTCGCTCCCGCATAGGCGCCGGAAAGAAGCGCACCTGCGCCGGGCACCACGGGCTCCAGTCCGAGCGCGCCAAGCATCGCGTAGGTGGTGGCCACGGCGGCCGTGATGACCGGCTTGCCGGTGGCCGCCTCGACGCGCGCGATCGCCGGCAGCGAAGGCATCTGGACGCAGGCGGACAGCACGATCGCATCCACGTCGAAGGTCTTCATGCCGGCGACGATGCCCGGCAACCGCGCCGGGTCGTGGCGGCCGACCTCCAGGTTGTCGGGGATCTCGAGCGCACGCCAGTCCGTCACCTCGAAGCCCTCATGCTCGATGTAGTCGATCACCAGCTTGGTCAGCGGCACCATGTACGGCGCGACCAGCGCGATGCGGCGTGCGCCGATGACGCGCAGCGCATCCACCAGGGCGCCGGCGCTGGTGACCACCGGCGCCTCGCCCTGGTTGCTGGCCGTGGCCGCGCGCAGGCGGGCCTCCGACTGGCGGTGATAGCCGCGGCCCATTGCCATGATCGCGACCAGGCAGGCATAGCCGAGCACGTCCACGCGCGCGTCGCTGAGCTCCAGCGAACAGCGGTCGGACTCGGCGTCCATCGACGCGAGCTCTTCCTTGTTGACCTGCTTCATGCGCATGCGCGCCGAATGGAAGGTGAAGCGTTCCGGCCGCACCTGCTCGCGCAGGCGCAGCATGGCGGGGATCTCGGTCTCCATCGTGGTGTTGGAACTCGGCACGATCTGGCCGATACGATAGCTCTTCATGTTCGTCCTCCGGTTCAGGCCACAGAGGCCACGGTGTCGAAGCGTTCCTCGCAACGGGTCGCGTCGTATTCGTAGACCCATTCGGCCTTGATGCCGACGGCGTTCGGGTTCTTCGCCTGCTGCTGCTGAAAGGCGAGGTCGCGTTGGCGCTGCTCCTCGGGCGTCGACAGGTGATAGGTGCGACCCCGCTCGCGCGCCTCGAGCTGCACGCGGGCCGTGCGCGGCAACCGCTCGGCCTCGTAGGCGCGCAGTGCGGCCGCACAGTCGCCGGCGTAGTGGGCCAGCGCGGCCGCCAGCACGTAGGCGTCCTCGATCGCCATGGCCGCACCCTGCGACAGGAAAGGCAGCATCGGGTGCGCCGCGTCGCCCAGCAGCGTGACCCGCCCCTGAGACCAGGCGTTCATGGGGTCGCGGTCGAACAGCCCCCACTTGAAGATCTGAGAGGTGTCGGTGCGCTCGAAGAGGCGGATGATGTTCGGGTGCCAGCCGGCGTAGGCCGCCAGCAGCTCCTCGCGCGTGCTGGGCTCGGTCCACGACTCGGCCACCCATTGCGCGCTCTCGTTGACGGCCACGATGTTGACGGCCGCGCCGCCCTTCACGTAGTAGGTCACGATGTGCGCCTTGGGCCCCATCCAGAACGAGGCGTCCGGGCTCACGAAGGGCAGCGGGTGCTGCTCCACCGGCACCAGCGCGCGCCAGCACATGTGGCCGGTGAAGCGCGCATCCGTCTTGCCCCACAGCGAATCGCGCACTGCCGAATGGATGCCGTCGGCGCCGACGATCAGGTCGGCCTCGAAGCGGGTGCCGTCCGAGAACAGCGCGATCGCGCGATCGCCGTGCTGCTCGACGCCGGTGCACTGCACGTTGAAGCGCACACGGTCCGCCGGGATGCCCTCGCAGAGGATCGCGTGCAGGTCGGCGCGGTGCACGTGATAGAAGCCGGCTCCGAAGAGCCGCGGGCACACCTCGCGCAGAGGGGTGCGGAACAGCTCGCGCGCGTCGTTCCAGTTGCGCCCGACCATCGCCTCGGGCAGGAAGCCGATGCGCTCCAGCCCCTCGCCCACGCCCAGGCCCTTCAGCACCTTGGCGGCATTGGGCGTCATCTGCACGCCCGCGCCGATTTCGCCGAAGGCGCAGGCGCGCTCGAAAACATGGGCGTCGATGCCGCGCAGCCGCAGCGCCCGCGCCAGCGCGACGCCGCCGATGCCGCCGCCGACGATGCCCACGCGCATTGCTTTGCTCATACCAGATCTCCTGTTGGATTGCTTTTGAACGAATGAACGAATCGCTGTTCGACGAAGGCCGCCGCGGCGAAGCCCCGCGCACGGCTCACGCGCCGAGGTAGGCGCTCAGCAGTTCCGGGTCCTGCAGCAGCCCGGCCGCGTCGCGCTCGACGACCACGCGGCCGGTCTCGAACACATAGGCCCGCGACGCGACCGACAGTGCGTTGTGCACGTTCTGCTCGACCAGCAGCACCGTCACGCCGTGTGCATGGACCTCGCGCACGAAGTCGAACACCTCCTCGGCCATGCGCGGGCTCAGGCCCAGGCTGGGCTCGTCGAGCAGCAACAGCCGGGGCTCGGACATCAGCGCGCGGCCGATGGCCAGCATCTGCTGCTCGCCACCGCTGAGCGTGCCGGCCAGCTGCCGGTGGCGTTCCTTCAGCCGCGGGAAGCGGGCATACACCTTGGCGATGCGCTGCTCGATCTCCGCGGCCGACTTGCACAGGTAGGCACCGAGCGAAAGGTTCTCGTACACGCTCATCGCCGGCCAGACATGGCGCTCCTCGGGCGACTGGGCAATGCCCAGCGCGACCACGCGGTCGGCCGGCATGCCGCCGATGGATCGGCCATCGAACTGGATCTCGCCCTGCGTTGGGCGCAGCAGGCCGGAGATGGTGCGCAGCGTGGTGCTCTTGCCGGCACCGTTGGCGCCGATGAGCGCGACCACCTCGCCCGGCTGCACCGTCAGGTTCACGCCGTGCAGCGCGGCGGTCTTGCCGTAGCTGACATGCACGTCCTTCAGCTCGAGCAGTTGGGCGCCCGCGGCGCGCGTGCCCTGCTCGACGGGCCTTTCCATCACCGAACTCATGACTTCTTTCCTCCACCCAGATAGGCCTCGATCACGCGCGGATCGCCCTGCACCTCGGCCGGCGCGCCCTCGGCCAGCTTCTCGCCGAAGTGCATCACCACCACGCGGTCGCACACGCCCATCACCAGGCCCATGTTGTGCTCCACGATGAGGATCGACTGCACGAAGGGGCCCCGCAGCTTCTTCAGGATCTCGCCGAAGGTCTTCGCTTCCTGGCTGTTGAGGCCGGCCGCGGGTTCGTCGAGCATCAGGATCTCGGGCTTGGCGGACAGTGCCAGTGCCACTTCGAGCAGGCGAAGCTCGCCGCAGGACAGCATGTACGCAGGCACATCCATGCGTTGCCCGAGCCCCATCGTGTGCACGATCCGCTCCGCGCTCTCGCGCACGGCATGCTCGGTGCGGCGCACGTGCGCGCCGGGGAAGAAGGTGCGCCAGAGCGGCTGGCGCGCCTCGAGGTAGTGCCCGGTCAGCACGTTCTCGAACACCGTCAACGACTTGAGGATGTTGGTCTTCTGGAAGCTGCGCACGATGCCCAGGCGCGCCATGCGATAGGGCTTCTCGCCCGTCACGTCGCGCCCGCGGAAGTGCACCCTGCCCTCGCTCGGCGCGTAGAAGCCGGTGATCAGGTTGAAGCAGGTGGTCTTGCCCGCGCCGTTGGGGCCGATCAGGCCGACGATCTCGCCGGGTTGGACGTCGAAGCTGATGTCCTTCACGGCATGGATGCCGCCGAAGGACTTGCTGAGGCCGCGGACCTCCAGGGTGCCCGCCGCGTTCATGCAGGCCTCCGGGTCGCGCGCGGCGCGCTTGCGGTCGGGGACGCCGCAGGCGCGGCAGCCACGGCACGGGTCTCACGGCGCCGCGTGATGAAGCCCATCAGGCCGCGCGGCAGGAAGAGCACGATCGCGATCACTGCCAGCCCGAAGAGGGACAGGCGCAGCTCCTTGGCTTCGCGCAGGTACTCCTCGAGGAAGGTCACCAGCAGCGCACCGATCAGCGGCCCCACCAGCGTGCCCTTGCCGCCGATCAGCACCATGATGATCATGCTCACCATGAAGGCGAAGCGGAACACCTCGGGTCCGACGAACGAGATGTAGTGCGCGTAGAAGCCGCCGGCCATGCCCGACAGGAAGGCGCCGAGCACCAGCGCGAACATCGAGTAGGTCAGCGGCCGGATGCCGATCGATTGCGCGACATAGCGGTTCTCGCGGATCGCGACGGCCGCGCGGCCCGCATTCGAGTTCACGAAACGGTACGACAGGTACAGCGCGATCGCCAGCAGCACCCAGGCCACGGCATAGTAGAACTGCTTGGCCCCGAGGTTGCCGGCATCCGCCAGCAGTGCGGGCTGCGGCACGCCCGCGATGCCCATCGGCCCGTTGGTGAGGGCGATCCAGTTGTCCGCGACCAGGCGCAGCACCTCGGCGAAGGACAGGGTCACGATCACGAAGAACGGCCCCTGCAGCCGCAGCGTGATGCCGCCGATGATGACGCCCATCAGTGCGGCCAGCACGCCCGCGACGGGGATGGTGGCCCAGATCGGCCAGCCGTGCACCGTCGACAGCAGGGCCGCCGCATAGGCACCCGTGCCGAGGAAGGCGGTATGGCCAAGCGAGAACTCGCCGACGTAGCCCACCACCAGGTTGAGGCTGGTGGCCAGCACCGCGTAGAACAGCACCATGATGGCGATGTGCAGCAGGTACTGGTCGCGCACCAGCAAGGGCACCAGGGCCGCGAGCAGCATCAGGGCCCAGAGACAGCGACGTTCGAATTTCATGCGCGCTCCACCCGCCTGGAGAAGAGGCCGTACGGCCGGAACACCAGGGCCAGGATCACCAGCGCGAAGCCGATGATGTCGACCCAGCCAGTGGCCACATAGCCGCCCCACAGCGCCTCCGCCACGCCGAGCAGCAGGCCGCCCGCAATGGCGCCGGCAAAGCTGCCCATGCCGCCGAGGATCACGACCACGAAGGCCTTCATGCTCACCAGCCCGCCCACGGACACCTGCGCCGAGTAGATCGAGCCGAGCAGCATGCCGGCCATCGACGCGATCACCGTGCCCATGGCGAAGGTGCTGGCGTAGACGCTGGAGGTGCGGATGCCCACCAGCCGCGCGGCCATCGGGTCCTGGAAGGTGGCGCGCATCGCGCGGCCGAGCCGGGTCTTGTGAATCGTGAGCCAGGCGGCCACCATCAGCAGCGCGCACACCGCGACCGCGAACAGGCGCAGCTTGGTGACGACCACCGTGCCGAGGAAGACCGGGCCCGCGGCGATCGGCGCCTCCACTTTCAGCGGGGCGGTGCCGACCATCAGCAGCGCGGTGTTGGCCAGGAAGATCGACAACCCGATGGTCAGCAGGATGCCGGGCTCCTCGCCTTGGTCGCGGATGCGCTCGATCAGCAGGCGGTCCACCAGCCAGCCGAAGGCGCCCATCGCCACGGCCACCAGCAGCAGCCCGGTGAAGAAGTCCAGGCCGAGCCGCGTGGTTGCCCACCAGCCCATGACGCCCCCCATCATGTACAGCTCGCCATGCGCGAAGTTGACGACGCGCATGAGGCCGAGGATCAGCGTCAGGCCGAGCGCCGACAGGGCGTAGAAGGAGCCCGTCACCAGGCCGTTGACGAGATACTGTGGCAGCAGCTCCATGCCGGTCCTCAGGGCTTCTCGGTCGCGCTCTGTGCCACGACGCGCGGTTCCTTGTTCACGATCTGCACCAGCACCACGTCGAAGCCGTAGCCCTCACCCTTGTCGGTGAAGCGGTAGCGGCCGTTGGGGGCGGCGTAGTCGGTCTTCCGCAGGGCATCGCGCACCGCCTCGGGCTCGGCCTTGCCGGCGCGCGCGAGCGCTTCCATCATGATGTTGAGCGCGTTGTAGCCGGCCGCACCGTACTTGCCCGGCTTCTCCTTGTAGGCGGCGCTGTACATCTCGACGAAGGCCTTGTTGCGCTCGCCCGGCAGGCTCGACGCGTAGGGAACGGCGGCGTAGATGCCCTCGGATGCCTCGCCCGCCAGGCCGACGAAGTCCGCCGTCGCCCAGGAGCCGACGCCGAAGATCTTGGTCTTGAGGCCCAATTCCTTGAACTGCTTGACCAGGATCGACCCGTCCTGCGTTTCGGCCGCGACGAACACGCCGTCGGCATTGCTGGCCTTGAGCTTGGTCAGCAGCGTGTAGAAGTCGGTCGTGCCGTGGTCGAAGTACTCCTTCAGCACGGTCTTCACGCCGAGGGCGCTGAGGTCCTTGGAGAAGTCCTCGACGCCGCCCCGGCCCCAATCGTCGTTCACGCCGATGTAGGCCACGCTCTTGAGCTGCAGCTTCTCGGCGATGATCTTGCTGAAGGTCTTCGACATGAGGCGGTCGGTCTCGGCCGAGCGGAAGAAGTACTGCATGCCCTTCTCGGTCAGGTCGGCCTTCGACGACACCCCACTCAGCAGCGGCACCTTGTACTTTTCGGCCACCGGCATCACCGCGGCCGTGGCCGAACTGCAGAAGGCGCCCGTCAGCGCCACGACCTTGTCACGCTGGATCAGCTTCTCGGCTGCGTTGACCGAGTTGGCCGGGCGGCACTGGCCGTCCTCGATCACCAGCTCCACCTTGCGCCCGAACACGCCGCCGGCGGTATTGCGCCGCTCCACCGCCAGCTTGGCACCGCTCACGAAGGCCTGGCCGTTGTAGGCCACCGAGCCGGTCAGCGGCTGGATCACCCCGACCTTCACCATGTCTTGCGCCCAGGCGCCTCCTGCGGCGAGGGCCAGGACGCCCGCCGCGCCGAACACACGCATCCACTTCTGCATCTCGATCTCCAATCAAGGGAATGCCCGGGGTCCGAGGATCCGGTCGGGCATGAACTAATTAATCACTCAATTAATTAAAACGAGAGATTAGCCCCGCTCCTCGTGCGCTGAGATGGGGTTAACCCGTAATTAATTAATCGCTCGGCCAATTAGCAAGAGCGATGCCAGGCGCGGCCGGTTGCCGGCCGACGGTGTTCACGCGATCTTCAGATCGGCGACACCACGCCGCGCCCTGCGAAGTGCCCTTCGGCGTTCGCCATGAAACGGTCCACCGACGCCTGCGTGGCCTCCGGCGACCAGCCGGCCATGTGCGGCGTGAGCAGCACGTTGTCGAGGCCGATCAGCGGCTCGGGGCGCTTGGGCTCGCTTTCGTAGACGTCGAGCCCGGCGCCCGCGATGCGTCCGTCGCGCAGCGCGGCGGCGAGCGCCTCGGTGTCGACCACGCTGCCGCGGGAGATGTTGACCAGGAAACCCTGCGGCCCGAGCGCATCGAGGATGGCGGCGTCGACCAGGTGCCGCGTGCCGGCGCCGCCGGGTGTGGCGATCATCAGCACGTCGGCCCAGCCGGCCAGCGCCTTCAGGCTGTCGAAGTAGCGGTGCGCCACGCCCTCGCGCGGCTTGCGGTTGTGATAGCCGACCTCCATGTCGAAGCCGGCCGCGCGCTTGGCGATCTTCTGGCCGATGGTGCCCAGGCCCAGGATGCCCAGGCGCTTGCCCGAGACGTTGGGCGGCTGCGGGATCGACTCGCGCCACACGCCCTCGCGGCATTGCCGGTCGAGCATGCGGATGCCGCGCACGATGCCGATCAGCAGGCCGAAGGCATGGTCGGCCACGCAGTCGTCGTTGGTGCCGGCGCCGTTGGCGAGCGCAATGCCCCGCGCGCGCGCCGCCTCCAGCGGCAGGCCCTCGTAGCCTGCGCCCATGGCGCAAATCAGCTCGACCTTCGGCATTGCCGCCAGCTCGTCGGGCGTGAGCCCCATCACGCCGATGGTCAGCACCGCGCGGTAGCGGGCGCCATGCGCTGCGATGGCAGCCGCGCGCTCGGCCGCCGTCGGCGCGTAGGTCATGTCGTAGACGGCGGCAATCTGGGCCTGGTGGGCGCTCGACAGGCTGTTGAGCACCAGGAGGGGAATCTTGTCGGGCATCCGATCTCCGGAACAGTGGGAATCAAAGAACGGGCTCGGCAGCCTCGATCTGCTGCAGGGCCCACATCTGGGCATAGCGCCCGTCCCTGGCGAGCAGCTGCGCATGGGTGCCGCGCTCGACGATCACGCCGCTTTCGAGCACCAGGATCTCGTGCGCGTCGACCACCGTCGAGAGCCGGTGCGCAATCACCAGGGTGGTCTTGTTCTGCGCCGCACTCTTGAGCTCGGCCTGGATGGCGCGCTCGTTGGCCGAGTCCAGCGCCGAGGTCGCCTCGTCGAAGATCAGGATCGGCGGGTCCTTCAGCAGCGTGCGCGCGATCGCCACGCGCTGCTTCTCGCCGCCCGAGAGCTTCAGGCCGCGTTCGCCGACCGGCGTGTCGTAGCCCTTGGGCGTCGCCGCGATGAAGTCGTGGATGCGCGCGGCCCGCGCCGCCTGCTCGACCTCGGCACGGCTGGCGCCAGGGCGTCCGTAGGCGATGTTGTATTCGATGGTGTCGTTGAAGAGCACCGTGTCCTGCGGCACGATGCCGATGGCCTGGCGCACGCTGGCCTGCGTCACCTCGCGGATGTCCTCGCCGCCGATGAGGATGCGGCCCTGCTGGACGTCGTAGAAGCGGTAGAGCAGCCGCGCCAGGGTCGACTTGCCCGAGCCTGAAGGCCCGACCACCGCCACCGTCCTGCCGGCAGGAATGTCGAAACTCACATGCTTGAGGATCGGCCGCGAGGGCTCGTAGGCAAAGCTCACGTCCTCGAAGCGCACGCTGGCATCGCGCCCCGCGAGCGGCCGGGCGCCCGGGGAATCGCGCACCTCGCGCTCCTTCTCGAGCAGCACGAACATCTTGTCCAGGTCGGTCAGGCTCTGCTTGATCTCGCGGTAGATCACGCCCAGGAAGTTGAGCGGGATGTACAGCTGGATCATGAACGCGTTGACCATGACCAGGTCGCCCAGCGTCATGCGGCCTTCGACCACGCCCGCGGTCGCGCGCCACAGCATCAGCACCAGGCTCACCGCGATCAGCAGCTGCTGCCCGGTGTTGAGCAGGCTCAGCGTGTTCTGGCTCTTGATGGCGGCGCGGCGGTAGCGGTCGAGGCTGGCGTCGTAGCGCGCGGCCTCGAACTCCTCGTTGTTGAAGTACTTGACGGTCTCGTAGTTCAGCAGCGAATCGATCGCGCGGCTCTGCGCCACCGAATCGAGCTCGTTCATGGTCTTGCGGAACTGCGTGCGCCATTCGGTCACCGTGACGGTGAAGGCGATGTAGAGCACCAGCGCGACACCCGTGATCCACACGAACAGCGCATCGAACTTCACGCCCAGGATGGTCAGCACCAGCGTCAGCTCGATGATGGTCGGCACGATGCTGTAGAGCGACATCGAGATCAGCGAATGCACGCCGCGCGTGCCGCGCTCGATGTCGCGCGTCATGCCGCCGGTCTGCCGCTCCAGGTGGAAGCGCAGCGACAGCGCATGCAGGTGCCGGAACACCTCCAGCGAGATGCTGCGCGCCGCGCCCTCGGTCGCCTTGGCGAAGACCAGCTCGCGCAGCTCCCCGAACAGCGAGGTCGAGAAGCGCAGCAGCCCATAGGCGACCAGCAACGCGATCGGCACCACCAGCAGCGCCTGCGCCACGTCGGGCTTGGGCGTCATGGTGTCGACCAGGTTCTTGAGCAGCACCGGCACGCCGACGTTGGCCACCTTGGCGCCCACCATGAAGAGCAGCGCGGCGAGCACCCGCCACTTGTAGCGCCACAGGTACGGAAACAGCCGGCGCAGCGTGGCCCAGTCGGAGCGATCGCTGCGGGCCGGCTCGCTGGCCGAGGCGTGATGGGCAGGGGAAAGGGCTTCGCCGCTACGGCGCATGGGGAGACAATCGTGGCTGTTGCTTTTCCGGATTGTGCCCATGTCTGTTCCCGCCAACCTCACCGCCACCCTCAAGAGCCTGCCCGCCGACATGGAACTCGTGCTCAAGGTGATCCCGCTGCCGGCCGACGTCAACGCCAACGGCGACATCTTCGGCGGCTGGGTCATGGCCCAGTGCGACCTGGCGGGCTCGGTCATTCCGGCGCGCTACGCCAAGGGCCGCATGGCCACCGTCGCCGTCAACGAGTTCGTCTTCAAGCAGCCGGTGCGGCTGGGGGACATCCTGTCCTTCTATTCGAAGCTGGTGCGGATCGGCCGCACCTCGGTGACGGTCACGGTCGAGGTCTTCGCGGAGCGCTTCAAGGCGCAGGGCGAGTACATCAAGGTGACGCAGGCCACGTTCACCTACGTGGCGATCGATGAAAACGGGAGGCCGCGGGCGATCGTCAGGGAGTGATTGCACCGCGCGGGGTTTGATGCGGGTGCGGGTGCGGGTGCGGGTGCGGGTGCGGGTGCGGGTGCGGGTGCGGGTGCGGGTGCGTCCTGCGCGCCGCGGAAGGCGGTCTGCGGCCCGGGCTCCTGCTGGGGCGGTCGGCGCTTCGCACCGACTCCGCTGCGGTGCTCGCCTGGGGGCGGCGCCGCAGAACTCGCTACGCGCCCTGCGGGCGCTGCGCTCAGACAGCTGCGG